>NZ_JADDIL010000031.1:0-98702 GCF_020826795.1 Microtetraspora sp. AC03309
GAACACTTGACCCGAACCCTGCAACCCGAGAGGAATCGCAGCCGCCCCGTCTCCGGGGCAACCCCTCCAACGTACTGGCCTTCCGCAATCCTGTCGAATTACGCCAGGACAATCGGAATTCCGATCAGAGAGAGGAGATACAGGAACCGTAGCACTCATTTCCCCGAGGGGAGTGAGACGCGCCGGTGAGCCCTGCGAGAGAGAACTTTACCAGCCCGCGGGACCGGCCGCGCACATCTGAGGCAACTGTGGAGTCTTTCCCACTCCAGCGTCACTCAAACCTGCGCGGGCCGGCCCGCTGCCGAACCTAGCTGTCGCGGAGCCTAGCTGGGGAGGGCGGCCAGCTGGGCCTGGAGGCGCGCGATGTCCTCCTCGGCCTGGGCGGCCCGGCTGCGCACCTTCGCCACCACGTCCTCCGGCGCCTTGGCCATGAACTGCTCATTGCCGAGCTTCCCGGTCACCTGGGCGTGCTCCTTGCGCGCTGCGGCGAGGTCCTTCTCCAGGCGCTTGCGCTCGGCGACGACATCGATGGCCCCGGCGGTGTCGATCTCCACGTCGACGGGCCCCACGGCGATGCGCGCGGTAGCGGTGAAGGTCTCGCCCGGCGCGTCCAGGCGCAGCAGCGCCCGGATGGCCCCTTCATGCGGGGCGAGCGCCGTACCGGCAAGGGCCAGTCGGGCGGCCACTCTCTGACCGGGCTTGAGCCCCTGGTCCGAACGGAATCTCCGCACTTCGGTGACCAGCTCCTGGAGCGCGGCGATTTCTTGCTCGGCCCCCGGATCAGCCAGGTCGGGCACCGCGACCGGCCAGTCGGCGACGACCAGCGACTCGCCTCCGGCCAGCGCACGCCACAGTTCCTCGGTCACGAACGGAACCAGCGGATGCAGCAGCCGAAGCAGAGCGTCGAAGACGTGGCCGAGAACACGCTTGGTGTTCTCCGCGACCTCCCCGCCCTGGGATATCTGGATCTTCGCGAGCTCGACGTACCAGTCGCACACCTCGTCCCACGCGAAGTGGTACAGGACATCGGAGATCTTTGCGAACTCGAAATCCTCGAAGGCGGCGTCCACGGACGCGATCACGGCTTGCAGCCGGGACAGCACCCAGCGGTCCGCGGCGGTGAGGTCGGACGGCAGGCCGTCCACGACCGCGCCGTTCATGAGCGCGAATCTGGTCGCGTTCCAGATCTTGTTGCAGAAGTTGCGCGACCCGCCCGCCCAGTCCTCGCTGATGGCGACATCGGATCCCGGGTTGGCACCGCGCAGCAGGGTGAACCTGGTGGCGTCGGCGCCGTATCGGGAGATCCAGTCGAGCGGATCCACCACGTTTCCGAACGACTTGGACATCTTCTTGCCGAACTGGTCACGCACCATGCCGTGCAGCGCCACTGTACGGAACGGCGGCTGCCCGTCCATCGCGTACAGACCGAACATCATCATCCTGGCGACCCAGAAGAAGAGGATGTCGTATCCGGTGACCAGGACGGACGTCGGATAGAACCGCTTCAGCTCCGGTGTGGCCTCCGGCCATCCCAGCGTGGAGAACGGCCAGAGGCCGGAGGAGAACCAGGTGTCGAGCACGTCAGGGTCTTGGACGTAACCGGCGGGAGGCTCGTCGTCCGGCCCCACACACACGACCTCACCCTCGGGGCCGTACCAGACGGGGATGCGGTGCCCCCACCACAGCTGGCGTGAGATGCACCAGTCGTGCATGTCGTCGACCCAGTCGAAGTAGCGCTTGGCCAGCTCCGGCGGGTGGATCCGGGTCCGGCCGTCCCGCACGGCGTCTCCGGCGGCCTTTGCCAGCGGCGAGACGTTGACGAACCACTGCAGCGACAGCCGGGGTTCCACCACGGTCTTGCAGCGTGAGCAGTGGCCGACGGAATGCAGGTAGGGCCGCTTCTCCGCGACGATCCTGCCCTGCTGGCGCAGCGCGGCGACCACCGCCGGCCGGGCCTCGAACCGGTCCAGTCCCTGGAAGGGACCGTGGGTGGTGATCACACCGCGCTCGTCCATGATCGAGATCGAGGGCAGCGAGTGGCGGCGGCCGATCTCGAAGTCGTTGGGGTCATGGGCCGGAGTCACCTTGACCGCGCCCGTCCCGAAGAACGGGTCAACGTGCTCGTCCGCCACGATCGGGATCTGGCGTCCCGTGAGCGGAAGCTCCACCAGCCGCCCGACGAGGTGGGCGTAACGTTCGTCCGACGGGTTGACCGCCACCGCGGTGTCGCCCAGCATCGTCTCGGCCCGGGTCGTGGCGACCACGATCTCCGTTTCGTCCGAGCCGTACCGGATCGAGACGAGCTCTCCCTCGTCGTCGCTGTGCTCGACCTCAATGTCGGAGAGAGCGGTGAGGCACCGCGGGCACCAGTTGATGATGCGTTCGGCGCGGTAGATGAGCCCGTCGTCGAAGAGCTTCTTGAAGATGGTCTGGACGGCCCGGGAGAGGCCCTCATCCATGGTGAAGCGCTCGCGTGACCAGTCCACGCCGTCGCCGAGCTTCGTCATCTGGCCGAGGATGCGCCCGCCGGACTCTTCCTTCCACCGCCACACCCGGTCGACGAACGCCTCGCGACCCAGGTCGTGGCGGGACAGGCCCTCCTTGGCGATCTCGCGCTCCACGACGTTCTGCGTGGCGATGCCGGCGTGGTCCATTCCGGGAACCCACAAGGTCTCCAGGCCGCGCATCCGGGCCCGCCGGGTCAGCGCGTCCTGGATCGAGTGGTCGAGGGCGTGCCCCACGTGCAGCGAGCCGGTCACGTTCGGCGGCGGAAGCACGATGCTGTACGGCTCACGCCCGCTGCCCGGGTCCGCGGTGAAGAAGCCTTCCGATACCCAGCGTTCGTAGCTGCGGGTCTCGACGTCGGCGGGTGCGTACTGGGTTGGCAGTTCAGGCGTTGTCACGGTGACCAATTCTATGGCCGTCCGTATCCGTGCCCACGCCACTACGTGCAGTCCGAGGGCCGTTCAGCCTCCGGAGCCCGGATCAGGCCGACTTCTCCCGAGGGGTGCGCTGCTGCTTCGCCTGGAGCTGGTCCCGCGGCACGAGCGTCGGATTGACGTGCTCCAGGACGGCCTCGCGTGTGATGACGACACGGGCGACGTCCTGGCGGGACGGCACCTCGTACATCACCGAGAGGAGGACCTCCTCGAGGATGGCCCGCAGGCCCCGGGCACCGGTGCCCCGCAGGATCGCCTGGTCGGCGATCGCCTCGAGCGCGTCGTCGGAGAACTCCAGCTCGACGTTGTCCAGCTCGAAGAGGCGGCGGTACTGCTTGACCAGTGCGTTCCGCGGCTCGGTGAGGATCTGGATCAGCGCGTCCCGGTCGAGGTTGTGCACCGAGGTGATCACGGGGAGCCGACCGACGAACTCGGGGATCATGCCGAACTTCAGCAGGTCCTCCGGCATGACGTCGGAGAAGACGTCCGAGGAGTCGATCTCCTCCTTGGAGCGGATGATGGCGTTGAAGCCGATCCCCTTCTTGCCGACCCTCGATTCGATGATCTTTTCGAGCCCGGCGAAGGCGCCACCGCAGATGAACAGCACGTTGGTGGTGTCGATCTGGATGAACTCCTGGTGCGGATGCTTGCGGCCGCCCTGGGGAGGCACGCTCGCGGTGGTCCCCTCGAGAATCTTCAGCAGAGCCTGCTGGACTCCCTCACCGGAGACGTCCCGCGTGATCGACGGGTTCTCGCTCTTGCGGGCGATCTTGTCGACCTCATCGATGTAGATGATGCCGGTCTCGGCCTTCTTGACGTCGTAGTCCGCCGCCTGGATCAACTTGAGAAGGATGTTCTCGACATCCTCTCCGACGTAGCCGGCCTCGGTCAGGGCGGTGGCGTCGGCGATGGCGAACGGCACGTTGAGCATCTTGGCCAGCGTCTGCGCCAGCAGCGTCTTGCCGGACCCGGTCGGGCCGAGAAGCAGGATGTTGGACTTGGACAGCTCGATGCCGTCGTCCCGGCCGCGCTCACCGGACTGGACGCGCTTGTAGTGGTTGTAGACCGCCACAGAGAGCGCCTTCTTCGCCTTGTCCTGACCGATGACGTAGGCGTCGAGGAACTCGTAGATCTCGCGCGGCTTGGGAAGGTTGTCCCACTTCAGCTCGGAGGACTCGGAGAGTTCCTCCTCGATGATCTCGTTGCAGAGATCGATGCACTCATCGCAGATGTAGACGCCGGGTCCGGCGATGAGCTTCTTGACCTGCTTCTGGCTCTTGCCGCAGAACGAACACTTCAGCAGGTCTCCCCCGTCGCCGATGCGTGCCACCCCAGATACTCCTTTGCGTGGGACCGCCCTGCTGACGCGGTCAGTTCCGTCCGCCACCCGCTCTGACTCGGTGCGAAAACGTCATCCCGCTCAGGTATCGACGTTACCGTCTCCTGGACCCTCAGTGAGCCCCCTGGCGGTGAGTCGCACCGGAACGTGCCCAAATGGGCACCGTTCCGGTGCGTTCGACTTCCTCAGGAAGCGATCGCCGCGGCGCGCTTCTTCCGCGTCGGGATGATGTCGTCGACCAGCCCGTACGCCTTCGCCTCTTCGGCGCTGAGAATCTTGTCGCGCTCGATGTCCCTGCGGACATCGTCCGGCGCCTTGCCCGAGTGCCTCGCGAGAATGTCCTCGAGCAGCTCACGCATGCGCAGGATCTCGCGGGCCTGGATCTCGATGTCACTGCCCTGGCCGCCGCCCTCGGTGGACGGCTGGTGGATCAGGACACGGGCGTTCGGCAGCGCGAATCGCTTGCCGGGCGTGCCACCGGCGAGCAGCACCGCCGCGGCGGACGCGGCCTGCCCGAGGCACACCGTCTGGATCTCCGGACGGACGAACTGCATCGTGTCGTAGATCGCCGTCATCGCGGTGAACGACCCGCCCGGCGAGTTGATGTAGATGCTGATGTCCCTGTCGGGATCGAGCGACTCCAGGGTGAGCAACTGCGCCATGACGTCGTTCGCCGAAGCGTCGTCGATCTGCACGCCGAGGAAGATGATGCGGTCCTCGAACAGCTTGTTGTACGGGTTCATCTCCTTCACGCCGTACGTCGTACGCTCGACGAACGAAGGGATGATGTAACGGCCGTTGATATCTCCCGGCCGGATCAGCTCATTCACTTCGGTAGCTCCACTCATGAGACGGCGCCCTCAGAGGGCACCTGCCGTGCGCTACGCACGACGTGGTCGATGAAGCCGTAGTCCTTGGCCTCCTCGGCCGTGAACCAGCGGTCACGGTCGGAGTCGCGCTCGATCTGGTCGAGCGGCTGGCCGGTGTGGAACGCGATCCGCTCGGCCAGGGTCTTCTTCACGTAGAGCATCTGCTCGGCCTGAATCGCGATGTCGGCCGCGGTGCCGCCGATGCCGCCGGACGGCTGGTGCATCATGATGCGGGCGTTGGGCAGCGCGTACCGCTTGCCCGGCTCCCCGGCGCAGAGCAGGAACTGGCCCATGGAAGCGGCCAGACCCATCGCGACCGTGCACACGTTGTTCGGCACGTATTCCATCATGTCGTAAATCGCCATGCCGGCCGTCACCGAGCCGCCAGGGGAGTTGATGTACAGCCAGATGTCCCGGTCCGAGTCGTCCGCGGCAAGGAGCAGCAGCTCGGCGCACAGCCGGTTGGCGACCTCGTCGTTGACCTGGGTGCCGAGCACCACGATGCGCTCACGGAGCAGCCGCTGGTAGAGCTGGTCCTCGAGGCGGAACGAACCGTTCTCACGGCCGCGCGACTCAGGGCCGAAGCTCGTGGGCTGAAAGAAGGTCGGCGGGCTGGTCACAGCGTCACCTTCCGATGCGTCGAAGTCGATTGGCTTTGCTTGTGACCTTAACGCGCGGCGCCGTCAGCTCATGCCCCCTCGCGCTGCTGTTCGCTGACGGCGCATGGGCGGGAGGGCCGCCGGAGCCGTACTGCGGGGACGCCAGACCCCCGCCGCGCCGGAGCGTGACGGGGGTCGGGTCGAGCCTTGCTGGCAGGTGCCTACTCGGCGGACTCCTCGTCCTCCTCCGGGCCACCCTCCTGCTCGGGGTTGAGCTCGGCGTAGATGGCCTTGATGTCCACCTCGTTGCCGGCCTCGTCGGTCACCTTGGCGGCGTCGCCGACGACCGTCTTGGCCTTCTCGCGGACGATCTCCATCATGGCCAGCGTGAGCTGGTCGTTGTCGGCGAGGTGCTGGGCCAGGGTGTTCGGGGCGACACCGAGCTGCATGGCGCGGCGCACCACGAAGTTGGTGAGCTCCTGCTCGCTGACACCGATGTCCTCGGCCTTGACGATCTTGTCGAGGACGAAGCCCGCCTTCAGCGCCTTGGCGGAGTTGGCCTCGAACTCGGCGAAGCGCTCGTCCTCGGTCGTCTGGTAGAGACGGAAGTACGCCTCGCGGCTCAGGCCACTCTCGGCGATCTGGTGCTCGAGGTTGTGCTTGCGCGAGTCGATCTCGGCCTTGAGCGCGCTCTCCGGCAGCGGGATGTCGATCTGGTCCAGCAGGGCGTCGAGAGCCTTCTCACGGCTCTGCATGACCTGCTCGATCAGCTTGTTGCGGCGGGCCTGCTCGCGGATGCTGTCCTTCAGCTCGTCCAGCGTGTCAAACTCGCTGGCCAGCTGGGCGAACTCGTCGTCCAGCTCGGGCAGCACCTTCTCCTTGACCGACTTCACGTTGATGATCACGTCGGCCTCGTCGCCGGCGTTCTCGCCGCCGACCAGGGTGGTGCGGAAGGTCTTCTCCTCGCCCGCGGACAGCCCCTCAAGGGCGTCGTCGAGGCCCTGGAGCACCGAACCGGCGCCGACCTCGTACGACACGTCCGACGCCTGCTGCTCGTCGAGGTTCTTGCCGTCGATCTCGGCACGCAGGTCCATGACGACGTAGTCGCCGCGCGCGGCGGCACGCTCCACGCCGGTCAGCGTGGCGAAACGCTGGCGCAGGGCGTCGAGCTGGGTCTGGATGTCCTCGTCGGACACCTCGGCGACGTCGACGACGACTTCGGTCCCGTCGTACGCCGGGACGTCGAAGGCCGGACGGATGTCCACCTCGGCGGTGAACTCGACCTGCGAGCCGTCCTCGATCTTCGTGACCTCGATCTCCGGCTGGCTGACCGGGAACACGTCGGTCTCGTCCACGGCCTGGCCGTACAGCTTGGGCAGGGCGTCGTTCAGCGTCTCCTCGAGAACCACCGCGCGGCCGAAGCGCTGCTCGATGATCCGGGCGGGCACCTTGCCGGGGCGGAAGCCGGGGACACGCACCTGCTGGGCGACCTTCTTGTAGGCGGCTTGCAGGCTCGGCTCGAGCTCCTCGAACGGCACCTCGACGGTGAGCTTCACCCGGGTCGGGCTGAGCTCCTCGACAGCGGTCTTCACGGGGTGGTCTCCTTGATCAAGCATTTGGTGATCGCGGGCGCGCCAAGCACGGCTACCGCGGCACGTTACGCGCGCCGCGCCCACGTGAGCGGCACGAAGCACCGCCGCCTTGGCACGACCCTCTGGGCAGGCTCCACTGTGGCGGGTGTCCAGCGCCAAGGTGCAGTCTAGAGCAGAGACGCACCTAGGAGCGACTGATCACAGGTCGAGCATGATCTGTCGCAGCATGCCGGTGGTCTCGTCGGGAGTGGTACTGACGGCGCAGAGCCGCTCCATGACCTCGCCGTATCGATCGACTTCATCCCGTTTGTCCAGGTAAAGCGCGCTGGCGAGCTGCTCGACATAGACGATGTCGGGCAGGTCCGCGTCATAGAACCGCAGGATGCTGAACGCGCCGCCCTCCGCGGCGTGTCCCCCGAAGCTGAACGGCATTATCTGGATCGTGATGTTGGTCTGGTTCATCAGGTCGATCAGGTGCTGGAGTTGGCCCCGCATGACCTCGATGCCGCCGATCGGGCGGCGCAGGGCCGCCTCGTCGATCACCGCCCAGAACATCGGACCGCTGTCGCCGTCCAGGACGCGCTGACGCCCCAGCCGGAGATCCACCCGACGGGCGATCTCCTCAGGAGCGGCTCCGACCGCGCCCGCGGTGATCACGGCTCGCGCGTATTCCTTGGTCTGGAGCAGGCCGGGCACGAACTGCACCTCATAGGTGCGGATCCGCGTCGCCGCCTCCTCCAGCCCGACGTACGCCTGGAACCAGGTCGGCAGCACGTCGTTGAAGCGGTGCCACCAGCCGGGCTCGTTGGCCCGCTCCAGCAGGTCCATGACCGCGGCCCGCGCCTCGGGCTCCTCCACGCCGTAGAAGCTGAGCAGGTCGGCGACGTCGCGCTCCTTGAACCCGACCCGGCCGAGCTCCATCCGGCTGATCTTGGATTCGGAGCCGCGGATGAGGTCGCCCGCCTCATCACGCGTGATGCCCTTGTTCTCCCGAAGCTTGCGAAGCTGGGAACCGAGGAGGATTCGAAGCGCCGTAGGCCCGGAGCCCGGCTGGGTCTGTGTCACGGCGCCTCCCTCTCACTCGAAGCGTGACATGCGCCGAGGGAAGATCTGGACGACACCTCAGCCCACACAGTGTCACCACTTCCAGCCACGATGACAAGGTCTGACCCGTGTGTCGCCCCGGAAAGCGTCGTGTGCTGCTGCACGAGGCAGTTGCACGTGCATTTGGGTCTTGCAGGGGCCGGTCAGGTGTCCCATCATGGCGTAGTGCATATTGGGCTAATGGTGCACTGACGTCAAAAGCGGCAAGCGGGAGGTACGGGCAGGATGTTGGAGAAGCCCATGCCCTCCGCCCAGTTACCCCGCCGGAGCGTCGGAGAGCTGCTGCGGTCCGCACGCGAGGCCGACACCGCCATCTGCCCCCTCGGCCCGCAGGCCGACTCGGTGAAGACCGCCAGAGACGTCACCCGCTCGACTCTCGACGAGTGGGGCCTCTCGGAACTGTGCGACGACGCCGCTCTCGTCGTGTCCGAGCTGGTGACCAACGCCGTGCGCTACGCCCTGTATCCGGGCAAGGGATCCGACGAGCGGCCGATCACCTTGACGCTGATCCGCCTTTCGGCGGACATCCTCCTGGCGGTGGCCGATCCCAGCGACGAGGTTCCCACCCCCAAGGAACCCGACTTCATCTCCGAGCACGGCCGGGGCCTCTACATCGTGGAGACGTACAGCCAGGCGTGGGGCTGGGACGCGCTGGACAACGGCGGCAAGGCCGTCTGGGCCCTCTTCCGCACAGCCCACTGATCCGGAACCGCCGCGCGGGACGTGCGGCGCGACGGCGCGGTCAGCGACGAAGGCCGCGAACCGGCGATCGTCGTCCACATGCCTTCGCCCCTCCTGAGTCCGGTCACATCCCGGACGGGCTCGGGGCCGGATGGTGAAATCCCATGGAATCTCATCAGAGCGGACAGGCCAGGACATAAAGAGAGGCCCAGGCTCCCACGAGCGGGATGACCTGGGCCTTCATCATGAGAGCGGACGACGGGAATCGAACCCGCGTAGCCAGTTTGGAAGACTGGGGCTCTACCATTGAGCTACGTCCGCGCGCGCCGGTCTCCATCTGGTCTAGACTTCATCCGGTCGTCAGGGCGTAAGCGTACCGGAGTTCCGGAGCGCTCGCGCAACCGACGCCGCGGGGCGTGGCGCAGCTTGGTAGCGCGCTTGCTTTGGGAGCAAGAAGTCGCAGGTTCAAATCCTGTCGCCCCGACTCTCTGACCAGCCAGAAGGTCGATCTCCGAAATCGGGCCTTCGAGCTCCCTCTGCCCTTCCCCTCCTAATGTTCGCGAGCAGCGATCGACGCCACCGAGGAAGCCTCGGTTACCAGGGCAGCTGACCCTCCTCCGAACTGAATGTGCCGGTCGGGCCGTCTCCGGTGATGGTCGCCATCCGCACCGCCATCGCCGCGCCTTCGGCCGCCATACGGGTGCCGGTGTGGCCGGTCAGGTCGGTGGCGCAGTGGCCGGGGTCGACGGCGTTGACCAGGATGCCGGACTCGCTCAGCTCGTTCGCGTAGAGGACCGTCAACGCGTTGAGCGCGCTTTTCGCCGAGTTGTAGGCCAGCATCCGCCACTCGGCGTTGAGGCCCTCCCTCGCTGAGGTGAGGGCGACCGAGGCAAGGCGGGTCGTCATGTTGACGATCCTGCCCTCGCCGGACGCCCGAAGCAGCGGGATCATCGCATGGGTGACCGTGACGACGCCGAACACGCTCACCTCGTAAGTGATCCGCATGTGCTCGCCCGTCGCGTCCGCCGGGGACACGCCGAAGTCGCCGCACACCGCGGCGTTGTTGACCAGCACATCCAGCCGCCCGAACTCCTCACCGATCGTCTTGGCCGCGTTCGCGGCCGCCGCCGCGTCGGTGACGTCGAGCAAAACGGGACGAGTGCCTTCGGGGGCGTGGCTATCGTCGCGTACCCCGGCGAACACGGTCATCCCCTGCTCGGCCAACTGCCGGGCGATCTCCCTGCCGATACCGCGTCCCGCCCCGGTTACCAGTGCGATCTTCACAGTCCATCCTCCTTGTGTCGAAGGCGCACACTCTGGGAGCAGCCGCTTGGAAACGGCCAAAGGGGCACTTGGATCATCGGCCAGCCGGGACTAGGGGCACTTGGATCGCTGGTCAGCCGGGAACAAGCCGGGAACAACGGTGACGCCGGCCCGGTTCTGGCGGGCATGGGTGACTATGGCAGGGAAGTCGAGTTCGGCTACTTCCTCGTTCCGAACGTCGACGACCCCCTGATCGAGACAGCGAAGACCGCCGACAGGCTCGGGCTCGACCTGCTCGGCGTGCAGGACCATCCGTACCAGAAGCGGTATGTGGACACTTGGACGCTGCTCAGCGTCATCGCCGCCGGGACCGAGCGGATCAGGGTGTTCCCCGACGTGGCCAGCCTTCCGCTGCGGCAGCCCGCCGTCCTCGCCAAGGCCGCGGCCAGCCTCGACCTCCTGAGCGGCGGGCGGGTCGAGCTCGGTCTCGGCGCCGGGGCGTTCTGGGACGCCATCGAGGCGTACGGCGGGCCCCGGCGCGCCCCGAAGGACGCCATCGGCGCCCTGGAGGAGGCCGTCTCCGTCATCAGGGCGGTGTGGAGCGCGGGCTCCAACCTGCGGGTCGACGGCGTCCACTACCGGCTCAAGGGCGCGAAGGGCGGGCCCGCCCCCGCTCATCCGATGGAGATCTGGCTGGGCGTCGGCGGACCCCGTGCCCTCGCGCTCACCGGGAGGTCGGCGGACGGCTGGCTGCCCTCGTCGAGCTGGGCTTCGCCGGAACGGCTGCCGGAGCTCAACGCCCGCATCGACGAGGCGGCCGTCGCGGCGGGACGCCGGCCTCAGGAGATCCGCAGGCTCTACAACGTCAACGGCACGATCACGGACGGCGCCTCGGAGGGGTTCCTTCGCGGTCCGGCCGACCAGTGGGCGGACGAACTGACCGACCTCGCCGTCGCCTACGGCATGGACACCTTCGTCTTCTGGGGTGAGGGTGATCAGGAGACCCAGCTCAGAAGGTTCGCCGAGGTGGTGCCCGCCGTACGGGAGCGGGTCGCGCTCGAACGCGGCGAGTGATCACGCGGCTTCACCGTCATCTGGCAAACGGCTGAAATGCGGCGGATCTTCTCTTTACGATTCGGGGACATCTTCTGCCTCCCCGGAGAACGGATTGAACCGCAACTGCCTAATCAAGGACCCCTCCCAGGAGAACCAGTCCGCGTGGCGCCGGAGCAGTGCGGTCTCGGCGAACGAGCGGCTGACCTTCCTGAACGAGGCCAGCCGCCGGATCGGCACCACGCTGGATCTCGAGGAGACGAGCCGCGAACTCATGGACGTCACCGTTCCGCGCTTCGCCGACACCGCGGAGATCCTGATCCAGGACCGGCTGGTCGTCGACGGCGAGTTCCCGTCCCGGCCGCTTGACGACACGGCGCTGGTACGGCGGGTGGCCCTCGGCGTGGCCGACGACGATCCGCACGAGTGGGTACGGGCGATCCCGCTCGACGAGGTGACGGTCTATCACCCGACGCTTCCCCAGGCCCAGTGCATGGCGACCGGCAAGCCGCTCATGTACCCCCAGCTGGATCCCGACACGGCGCGGCTGATCGGGCTCGGCTTCGGCCGCGAGACGCTCATCGCGAAGCTCCTCATCGGTGCCTCCTTCCTCGCCGTCCCGCTGAGCGCGCGCGGCCGGGTGCTGGGATGCGCGGTCTTCACCCGGCGGCCGGGCGGCCCCGCGTTCGAGGAGCAGGACGTCGCCGTGGCCGAGGAACTCGCCGCGCGTACGGCCGTCTGCATCGACAACGCCCGCCTGTACACGCGCGAGCGCCGCACCGCGCTGACGCTGCAGAGCAGCCTCCTGCCCGCCGACCTGCCCCAGCCGCTCGGCATGGAGATCGCCTCCAGATATCTCCCCGCCAGCGACCTCATGGGGGTGGGCGGCGACTGGTACGACGTGATCCAGCTGCCCGGATGCCGTTCCGCCCTGGTCGTGGGCGACGTCATGGGGCACGGCACCAGGGCCGCCGCGACCATGGGCCAGCTCCGCACGGCCGCGCGCACGCTGGCCAGCCTCGACCTCCCTCCCGACGAGGTCCTCTTCCGGCTCAACCTGATGAGCCAGGACCTCGACCCGACGCAGATCGCCACCTGTGTGTACGCGGTGTACGACCCGATCACGCGGAACTGCTCGATCGCCAGGGCTGGGCACGTGCCTCCCGTCCTGATCCATCCGGACCGTTCCACCGAGATCATCGAGATGTCCCCGGGCCTGCCGCTCGGCATCGGCAGCGAGCCGCTGGAGACGCGTGAGCTGACGCTCCCGGCCGGCAGTGTCCTCGCTCTCTACACCGACGGACTGGTGGAGAGCAGGCGCAGGGACATCGACGCGGGGATCATGGCGTTGCGCCACCTGCTCGCGGGGCCGCTCCAGGACCTCGAGGACATGTGCGACGTGACGATCAACAGCCAGCGTCCCGGGCACGAGCGTGACGACATCGCCCTGCTGCTGGCCCGGGTACGCGATCTCGACCCCGACGAGATGGCGTCCTTCCCGCTGTCCGACGATCCCCGGTTCGTCCGCACCGCCCGCAGGTTCGTACGGAGCACGCTGGCGGCGTGGGGGCTCGCGAGCCTCGCGGACACCACCGAACTGATCGTCAGCGAGATGGTGACCAACGCGCTCAAGCACGGCTGGCCCCCGATCGAGCTGCGTCTGCTGCGCGGCCGGACGCTGGTGTGCGAGGTCTCGGACGGCTCTTCCACGGCCCCCGCGCCGCGCTCCCCCTCACCGGACGACGACACCGGGCGCGGCCTGCTGCTGATCAAGCGGTTCGCCTACCGGTGGGGAACCCGCCCGACGCCGCAGGGCAAGATCGTCTGGGTCGAGCAGCACCTCCCCTGAGCCGCTTTCTTGACCCGCCCTTTCCAGGTTCGGCGCCCTCCCGGGGGTATTTTCCCCGGAAGACACCTGCCGTACGGGACGGGGAGCAGTGGGGTGAGCGACGCGGGCGAGCACACCGAGCAGCTCCGTCCGCGCGGGCAGGTCGCGGCGTCGCGCCGGCCGTGCCGTCATTTCGCGTCCGCGGTCGCGATCATCCTCATCGCGCTGGGCTGCGGGCTCGCACCGGTCGCCCTGGTGGCCGTGTGGACGGCGAGTGAGGTGTGGAGCGTCGACGAGGCGGCCGCCGCGCTCGAACAGCGGGGGCTTCCGATGGAGGTCGACGTGAAGCTGGCCCACGTCCGGAGCCTGGTCGATGAGAAGATGCCGCGGCTGTCTCGCAGCGCCGTCTATCAGGGCCTGTGGATCGATGCCGGCAGGGTGGCGCGCAAGGGGCTACGGGCGATCACTTCCGGCCGGTTCGCCTACACCTCGGTCGGCTGGATCATCCCCGTGGCCTCGGTGGCGTCGCTCGCCGCGGGGTTCCTTCTGGCGCGCAGCCGCCGCCGGGCCGCGCTGGGCGCGGGGCTGGGCGTCGCCGCCTGCACCCTCGCACTCGCGGCGGTCTTCTCCGTGGCCAGGAGCCTCTACATGAGCACTGTCGCGTCGCACGGGCTCGATCTGGTCGCCGCCGAGCAGTACTTCGACACCATGACGCGGTTCCCCGACATCGGGCTGCGCGGCCTCATGGTCCTGGGCCTGCTGACGGCCGCCGCCGCCGACTTCCGCCCGTGTCGTCGCCGCGCGGCGTGACCGGCAGGAGGAGGGCTACCGGCAGGCCGGAGTGACAGGAGGTCACCGGCACGTGCCCGCCGGAGCCGACCAGCAGACGCTGCTCCTCGCCACCCGGCTGTGGGCGGCGCCGGTCGGCTAACGCCCGGTGGGCCGCTTGCCGTGGTTCGCCTGCTTCTTCTTCCGTGCCTTCGACTTGCGCGCTCTCTTGCCCATGCGGAACCGCCTTTCGTCGTACGGCTTGCGCCCCCACTCTTCATCACCACGCCAGGTGCCGTATAGCGCGCCACTCATATCACCATGATTCAACATCGACGCCCGCTCTGTGTGGCATAATTTGTTGGAATCTGTTGATTGGAGCGGTGATGCTTGCCCAGCTACGGCAGCAGGCGATTCTTGAGCGGGTCCGCAGGACCGGCGGCGTACGCGTCGCCGAGCTGGTGCGGGATCTCGGCGTCTCCGACATGACCATACGCCGAGATCTGGAGGCCCTCGCGGACCGCGGGCTGGTCGAGAAGGTCCACGGGGGCGCGACGATCGTCGGCGCGGGATCGACGGAGGAACCCGGGTTCACCGCCAAGTCGGCCCGTCAGCAGGCCGAGAAGGAGGCCATCGCCCGCCACGCCGCGCGTCTCGTCCGGCCGGGCAGCTCGGTGGCCCTGTCGGCCGGAACCACCACGTGGACCTTCGCGCACCATCTGGCCGACGTGCCCGAACTGACCGTCATCACCAACTCGCTCAAGGTCGCGGACGTGTTCCACCGCGCCGGGCGGCCCGACCAGACCGTGGTGCTGGTCGGCGGCGTACGCACCCCTTCCGACGCGCTGGTCGGGCCGGTCGCGGTCGCGGCCATCCGCTCGATGAACGTCGACATGCTGATCCTCGGCGTCCACGGGATGAGCGTGAAGGCCGGGTTCACCACGCCCAACCTGCTGGAGGCCGAGACCGACCGCGAGCTGGTCGGGGCCGCCCAGAGCCTCGTCGTCCTGGCCGACCACACCAAGTGGGGCACGATCGGCATCAGCACGATCGCCCGCCTGGAGCAGGCCGACGTCGTGGTCAGCGACACCGGCCTGTCCGGCGAGGCCCGCGCGGCGCTGTCGGAGCACGTGGGCGAGCTGGTGCTGGCGGATCCCGGCGCCGACGAGCCGGAGGCACCGGCCCCGTGAAGCGCACGATCACCCACCTCGCCGACGGCCGGGAGCTGTTCTACTACGACCGGCGGGACGACGCGGACCGCGGCGCGGTCGATCCGCGCGAACTACCCCCGCGCCCACGCGCCTCGCAGATGCGCTACGACCCGCTGATGGACGAATGGATCGCCATCGCGGGGCACCGCCAGACCCGGACCCACCTGCCCTCCACCGACGAGTGCCCGCTGTGTCCGGCCCATCCCGGTTCGGAGATCCCCTCCGACTACGACGTCGCGGTCTTCGAGAACCGCTTCCCCTCGTTCAGCTTCTCAGGGGACGGTTCCACAGGGGGCGACCCCTTGGGAGGCGGCTTCGCCGATCCCGGCGGGTTGAGCGCGGCGCGGCCCGGTGTCGGGCGGTGCGAGGTGGTCTGCTTCACGTCCGACCACGACGCGTCCTTCGGCTCGCTGGGCGCGGCGCAGGTCGAACTCGTCGTGGAGGCGTGGGCCGACCGCACCGCCGAGCTGTCCGCCCTTCCGGGCGTCGAGCAGGTCTTCTGCTTCGAGAACAGGGGCGCGGAGATCGGCATCACCCTCCCCCATCCTCACGGGCAGATCTACGCCTATCCGTACGTCACCCCGCGTACCCGCCACATGCTCGGCGTCGCCTCGCGGCACAGGGGCGGGAACCTCTTCGCCGACGTGCTGGCCGCCGAGCGGACGGGTCCCCGCGTCGTGGCGTCCAACGAGCACTGGACGGCGTTCGTCCCGGCCGCCGCCCGCTATCCGTTCGAGATCCACGTCTACCCGCACCGGCGGGTGCCGGACCTGCCCGCGCTGGACCCGGACCAGCGCGCCGCGTTCGGGCCGCTCTACACCGGGGTGCTGCGCCGACTCGACGCGCTGTTCGGCGTGGCCATGCCGTACGTCGCGGCCTGGCATCAGGCTCCGGTTACCTATCGGCGCGATCTTGCCTACCTCCACCTCCAGCTGTTCAGCATCCGGAGGGCGCCGGACAAGCTCAAGTACCTGGCCGGATCGGAGTCCGCGATGGGGGCGTTCGTCAACGACGTAGCCCCTGAGGACGCCGCCCGGATGTTGCGTGAATATCCGATAACGAGTTGATCACTAGTAGATTGCAACTTTAAGTAGCAATGACCCGGGCTTTACCACTACTATCCATCGCACCGGCTGCCACAGCCGGTGCGCCTAATCCCGGGCGCCTCGCCCGGGAGCCGGGGACCCACGACGTTGTGGCGATCCATCCCCCGATTCCGGGAGCAATCGCCGTGTACCTGGGGTGAAGGCACGCCAGTGCCAGGGCTCCTCCAGCCCGAACCCGTCAGCTAACCCGGCCGGCAGATGGAGAGGAGTGGGCTCTGCCCCGCGCGTTTCCGGCGGCCGCCGCGGCTCTGGCCGCGGCTGCCCTCGTCTTCGGTACGGCCTCAGGGGCCCACGCCGCTCCCAAGCCGAGCGAGAGCCAGCTCAGGAAGCAACTCGCCGAGCTGCGCACGAAGGTCGACAAGCTGATCGCCGACTACAACGCCAAGCGGGTCGAGCTCGCCAAGGCGCAGGAGTCGGAGAAAGCGGCCAAGGAACGGCTGGCCAAGGCGGAGTCCGACTTCGAGGCGGCCAGGCAGCAGATGATCAGCATCGCCGGCGTGCGTTACCAGACGCATGACCTGGGCCTGCTGGGCACCGACCTGCGGAACTCCGCCGTCCTGACCCAGATCCAGGACGAGCAGGCCGTACTGGTCTCGCAGGTCGCCGCGCTCACGAAGGAGCGCAAGGCCGCGGCCGACGCGGCGGCGGCCCTGATCGAGCAGATCAAGACGCGGTCGCAGGAGGTCGCCGGGCAGCGCAAGGCCGCCGAGAAGCTGATCGACGACATCAAGAACAAGCTCGACCAGCTCATCCCGATCGCGCCCGGGAAGCTCGCCGGTGGCGGCTGGGCCCCGGAACTCCCCTCCGGCGGCGACAACATCACGCCCCGGACCCGCCTGATGAAGGCGGAGGTCGGTAAGTACTTCGATCTGCGCTACACCGTCGGCTGCTACCGCGTCGACACCTCGGGCGAGCACCCGCTCGGCCGGGCCTGTGACTTCATGATGAGCTCGGGCGGCTCCATGCCGAGCCCGGGCATGAAGGCCCTCGGCGACAGCCTCGCCGTCTGGGCCATCAAGAACGGTTCCAAGCTGGGCGTGAAGTACGTGATCTGGCAGCAGCGGATCTACAACCTCGGCAGCCCCGGGTGGCGCACCATGTCCGATCGCGGCGGCATCACCGCGAACCACTACGACCACGTCCACATCTCGATGTACTGAAAAAGACGCATATTGCATCCGATGCGCTATTTGCATCGGACGTACAGACGTTCTGGCAGGTCGTGTGGGTCTTCGGTGGGAGGGCGGCGACCTGGTTCGATCGCACGTCCGTGTCCGATCGCCGCCTTGCCCGAGCGCGGGGCGGCGGTCACCTTCAGGAGGGCCGACGGGTTCACCCATTCAGAACTTGACGAATCCGTACAGCGCGAGATGGTTCGACTTCGTGCTGCCTACTGTGTGGCCGATGCTCGACGGTTGCACGGTGCCCTTGATGAACAAGTAGTCGATCTTTCTGGAGCCGGAGGTCGCCTTCGTTCCGTAACCGGTCATGCCGAAGCCGCCGAGCGTTGTCGGGGCGATACCCGTGCGATTGGCGTCGATCCCGATCACGCGGATCGTCGATGCCTTCATCAGGCTCGTGGCGTCCGCGCCGATATGGATGCCGGATTTCGCGATGCCCGCGGAGCCCGCACCCGCGCAGGCGTTCGCCCCGTTCTGTTCCGGGAGGTGCATGGTCGCGGCGAACACCGGTGTTCCCGTCGCCTTGATGGTGAACTTCGCGGCGATGGCGCTCGTGCGCTTCCACTTGTGTTCGTTGGCGCTGCTCGCGTCGTTGCTCGGCGGCTTGTACAGCGTGCACCCGGCCCCGTCGCGGTAGGACGTTCCGGGCTTCAGCCAGCCCGCGCTCCAGTATTTCGAGATGTTGCCCGCCGCGAGGCTCAACGTTCTGGTGTTGTAGAGGATCCCGTTGGTCTGCTTCTTCTTCAGGTCTCCGAGCGATTGCTGGCTGCACTTGTGCGTGCCGCCCCACACCTCGGGGTCGTCCCAGGCCACGATCGCCTTGTAGGTGCCCGCCGGATAGCCGAACTTGGCCGAGAGCTGATCGGCGTACGCCGTGGCCTGTCCGGTGCCACGCACCTGTTGCACGATCAGGAGGTCGGGTGCCTGCACGTCTGAGGTGCCGGTTTTGCCGTTGTCGTCGACCAGCATCGACGTGAGGTGGTCCGGACCCGAGACCCGGGTGCACGAGCCGTCGGCGTTGTTCCTGACCAGGTTCTCGATGTTGTTGTTGTAGACCCGTAAGACGCGATCTGCCGTGGTCGTGGGCGCTTTGTGCGCCTGCGCGGCCGAGGGATCGGCTGTGGTGAGCGCGGCGGCCGCCACCAGCGCTATCGCGCCAATAGATCGATGATCGAATGACATTGCCGCAGACTACCGATTCGCCCGGGTTCATGATGGTTAATGAGGCGAGCGTGCTCGCCGGCTCCGAGGCGCAGGCACACGGCGATGAGACGGCGGGGATGCTCGCGGAGGTTGAAGGCGGTCAGGTTGTTGAGCGGTTGACGCGCCGGTCGAGTGTGCCGACCCGTTCGGTGGCGGAGTGCAGGCATACAGGCCCGTACGACCGAAAATCGTTTGCCTCGCTTGGTTGGCTCAGGGAACGTGGTGTCCATGACGCTCTGACGGACAGCACCGCGCCACTCCGAGATGCCACGGCGCCGACGCGCCCCGCAACGCTGTCAGCCCATGCCCTTTAAGGGAAGAGAGCCTTTTTGTCTCAGCAACACTCCCGGCAGGAGTCCCCGCTGCCGTCCACCACGGCCATGGGTCCGGCCACCGTCACCGTGTTCGCCTCCCCCGCGAGCTGGATCGAGTCCGACGCCCTCGCGCAGTGCCACCAGGTGGCCGCCCTCGACGGCATGATGCACGTCGCCGCCATGCCAGACCTGCACCCTGGCAAGGGCGCCCCCATCGGCGCCGCCATGGCATCGACCGTGCTGTACCCGTTCCTGGTGGGCTCCGACATCGGTTGCGGCATCGCCGTGTTCCCCATGAAGCTCAAGCGCGCCGTACCCGAGAAGCTCGCCGCCCGCTTTCCCGACCTCGATCGCGCGCTGGATCCCGAGCAAGATGCCGACGACCCGGCCTGGGCCGTTGTGAAGGGCGACATCCCCGCTGGTCACGTCGAGGGCTTCGGGACGGTCGGCCGGGGCAATCATTTCGTCGAGCTGGCGCGGATCGAGGCCGTCTTCGAGCCGGACCACGCGAGCCGTCTCGGACTCGCCGACGGCGACCTGGTTCTCATCGTCCACAGCGGTTCCCGAGGGTTGGGCGAACGGATCTTGCGGGCGCATACCGCGGTCCACGGCGCGGGCCCCGCCCCTGATCCCGACGCCTACCTGGCGATGCACGACGAAGCCGTACGCTGGGGATCGCTCAACCGGCGGTTGATGGCCGCCCGGGTCGCCCATGCCCTGGGGGCCGAGCCCGCCGAGCCGCTCATCGACCAGTGCCACAACCTGGTCGAGGTTCGCGACGGGGTCTACCTGCACCGCAAGGGGGCGGCGCCGGGTGACGGCCGCGACGTGTGCATTGCCGGTACGCGAGGCACCCCCTCCTACCTCGTGGCTGCCCACGCCGGGCCGGACGCCAACCATTCCGTCGCGCACGGCGCGGGCCGCAAGATGTCGCGTGCGGACGCCCTGCGCCGGGGCCGGGCCAAGCACACGGTCGAGGAGCTGCGCCGCACACCGGTGGGGTCGCTGGTGGTGTGCGGAGACCGCCAGCTGCTCTTCGAGGAGGCGCCGACGGCCTACAAGCGCATCGAGCAGGTGATCGCCGACCTCGTCGACCATGACCTGGCCACGCCCGTGGCCACCACGGTTCCTCTGGTCACCTACAAGACACCCGATCTCGGATCCACACCCCAGCGGGACCAGCGCCGCAAGCGAGGCCGGCAGTGAGCGTCCACCTGCTCCTGTCGGCCGGGCGTGGCCCGCAGGAGTGCGCCTGGGCGCTGGCCCGGCTGCTGCGCCGCCTGGAATCCGACGCCTCCCGGCAGAACCTGGAAACCCATCGGGCCCAGACCGTTCCCGGTGACCGGCCCGATACCTACCGATCGGTCCTGATCCAGATATCGGGAGCCGGTGCTGAGGCATTCGCCGCCTCGTGGACCGGGACCCTGTGCTGGCAGGCTCCCAGCCCATACCGGACCGGCACAGGCCGGAAGAACTGGTATGTCATCGCCCAACCGTGCCAGGTGGACACCCCGCGCACGACGTTCGAGGAAGCGGACGTCGACATCGTCGCCTGCCGCACCGGCGGCCCCGGCGGTCAACATCGAAACAAAGCCAGCACGGCGGTACGGGCGACCCACCGGCCGTCGGGGATCGTCGTTGTGGTCGACACCGAGCGGCAGTTCAGCCTCAACCGCCGCATCGCCATGCGGCTGCTACGACAGCGCATCGAGGACGGCGACGAGACGGCAGGGCGCGCCGTCACCGCCGCCTGTTGGCGCGTCCACGATGAGCTCGTACGCGGTAACCCCATCCGCATCGAACGCCCGGAAATGCCGAAGCAGGACCTGGCCTCACAGGAGCAGACGCGCCGACGACCATGACAGTCCGCCCCCGTCCGATCCTCCCAGGTCCGCTGGGGCCGGCTTCTGGCCTGCGTTGAGGACTTACCACCGCGGGACGGCCGCGAACACGCCGCGCGCAGCCGTTCCGTTTGGCCAGGTCCACCCGGCGACGACGTGTCCGGACGACCCCTCCGCGTCCTCGACCGGCCGCAGGACGCGGTTGACCCGCACCTCGATCCCGTCGGTGGGGCCGATTCCGTGCACGGTGACGGTCGAGTCCGGGGTGTCGCTCTTGCTCTGGTGCTGCGGCATCGCGTCGCCGCGCAGGAGCGCGCGCAACTGCGCCATCACCACCGGGTCGTGGACACCGTCATAGATCCACCGGAGGCCGAGCACCCCGTGCTCAGAGGTGCCGATCAGCGCCTCGCCGGGGACACCCTCCAGAGCCGCACCGCGATAGCTCATCGGCACCAGGTACGCCACTGGCTCCTGCTCGGTGGTGTCCACCACGACCATGAGCTCGATCCCGACCTCACCCTCCGGATCGTCCAACCGGAACCCACCGGCCTTCACCAGCTCGGGCGTTCCCGCGTCGCCCGCATACCAGCTCTGCTTCGGCAACCACTCGGTGAGCAGCTCCAGCTTGGTGGGCGTCAGGGTGGTGTGGTGGATGTTGGCCATGCGAATTCCTTCACGCGCGTGGGACTGGGCCTGTCCCCTAACGAACTGTGATCGACCTTATAGGTGACGGCGGTGCGTCCCGAGCGGGGGTGAGTGACGGGTGCGGCAGTCGGCGACCGATGGCGTCTGGACGAGTGCGCTCGGGTCTGGTGGTGTCAATGATCTCGTCGGGGCCTACAAGTCCGCGCGTGACGTACGCCGTGGTGATCTCGGCTGCGACGGTGCGCAGGTCGGGGATGCCGGTTTCCTCCTCGACCGTGCCGATCGTCAAGGGGTCCAGTTCCAGGTCCAGTGCGTCGTAGCAGGCCAGTGCTACTTCGCGGAGGGCGGGGCCGCCGTGGACCTGCACGACGGAGCTGACCAGCCAGGAGCGCCCCCGGATTCGCTGGGCGATACCGGCGATCTTGACTCGGCCCCGGGCGTTGACGCTGTGGTCGCCCGGGCAGTACTCCCGGGGTACGGGACCGACGCGAGCATCCAGACCGAGGGAGGCCAGGGCGGCGCGCAGCGCCTCCGCGACCGCGGTGAAGCGGTGATGCGGAGACACGACGCCGTCCGGGTCGACGCCGAAGTGATCGAGGACCAGGCTGCCCTCATGCAGGGGGGCGGCCGATCCGCCGACCGGGCGAACGTGGGCGGCGAAGCCATGCGCCATGGCCGCCGCCGCGGCGAACTCGAACCGAGGGTTCCTCGTGTCACGACGGCTGAAGGCGACGACCGGCCGTAACCGACGGATATGGAGAATGGGGGATGTCCGCTCTCCTTGCGAGAACTCCCGCAGGAGACCCGTAACGTGCTGAAACGGGTCTCCTGCTGAGGGATCGGTCAGATCGGCGGGGGGCACGGGGATCAAGGTGTCTCGATCAGGGCGCGCAGTTCCGTGAGGAACGCGGCGCCCGTCGCGCCGTCGACTGCTCGGTGATCGCAGGTGAGGGTGAAGTCGGCCTGGGGGACCCACGCCTCCACGCCGTCACGGCGAACGTACCGCTCTGTGGTCGCGCCGATCGCGAGAATCGCCACCTGCGGCACGTTGAGGATCGCAGTGAACCGGTCGATGCCCTGCATACCGAGGTTGGAAATCGTAAAGGTGCCCCCCGTCACGTCGGTCCTGCCGAGCCGGCCCTCCCGTGCCCGGGAGACCAGATCACGGCGGGCATCCCTGATCTCCGACAGCGCGAGTCGGTCGGCCCTCTGGACGACGGGAACCATGAGGCCCGCGTCGGTCGCGACCGCCACACCGACATTGACCTCATCGAACTGTGTGACGGCCATGTCGTCGTACCACGCGTTGAGCTGCGGGTTCTTCACCAGTGCTCGTGCGCAGCACTCGATCAGCCTGTCGGTCACGGTCGCCCCCGCGTCACGCTGCTTCACCGCGAGCGCGGCCGACATGTCCACGGTGATCGTCAGAGTGAAGGCCGGCGCTTCCCACGCCTTGATCATCTTGCGTGCCGCGGCCCGCCTGATACCGGTCAGCGGAACCACGCCGCGCACGGCGGGGCCGCTCGCGTCAACGGTCATCGTCTCAGTCCGTCTCGATGACGGCGATGACCGCGCGGACTTCCACGGTCTCTCCCTCAGGCACAAGGATCTCGGTGAGAATGCCTGTCGCAGGAGACTCCACGGTCTCTTCGACCTTCTCGGCCTCGACGTCGGCGAGTGGCTCGTCTTCGACGACCCGCTCGCCGACCTTCTTGAGCCAGCAGGACACCGTCCCCTCGCTCATGCCCATTCCCCATTGCGGGAGCAGTACTTCAACCCTCATTTTCCAGCTTCCTTTCCTGTATGTCCGAACACCGTCACGCCGGCATGAGACCGGTCACCCGCCGGAGCGCGGCGGCGATGCCATCGCGTGTGGGGTACATCTGCTGCTCAAGGCTCGGGCTGAACGGGATCTGCATGTCCGGCGCGGTGAGCCGCACGATGGGAGCCTTGAGCGCGTCGAATACCTCCTCCGCGACGAGGGCGGATATCTCGGCCGCGGCCCCACACGTACGGTGGGCCGGTTCGACGACGACGAGCCGCCCGGTCTTCGCGACGGAGGTGAGGATCGCGGCCGTGTCCAAGGGCACGAGCGTGCGCGGGTCGATGACCTCGACCGACACGCCTTCCTCCGCGAGGCGGTCGGCGGCTGCGCACGCGTCGGGCACCGAACCGGAGATGGCGACGAGGGTGACGTCGGTCCCCTCCTTGACCGTCCGCGCGACTCCCAGAGGGATTCGGAAGGCCTGGTCGCTGACCTCGCCCTTCAGCCCCCACAGCTTCACGGCCTCGAATGTCAGCACCGGGTCATCGGAATCGATGGCGGCGCGGAGCAGCCCCTTCGCGTCAGCGGGTGACGCGGGAGCGATGATCTTCAGCCCGGGGACGTTCATGAACATCGGGTACGGCCGGTCCGAGTGATGCGCGCCCGTGTTGAGGCCGTAGAACATCGCCGAACGGAAGACGACGGGCATGGACGCCTGGCCACCGAACATGTAGCGGCTCTTCGCGACCTGGTTGACGAACTGGTCCATCGCCATGTAAAGGAAGCTCGAATAGGAGAGGTCGACGATGGGGCGCAGCCCTGTCATCGCGGCACCGGCCGCGATGCCCACGATCCCTTCCTCGGAGATCGGGGTGTTCCTGATGCGATTACGGCCGAACAACTGCAGGAAGTCGCCTTCGCTGCTTCGCGACTTTCCGCCGCCCGTCGTGCCGTAGACGTTTGCCTCGACGTCTTCGCCCACGATGATGACGCGCTCATCGGCCTCCATCGCCTCGCGCTGCGCGGCGCCGATGGCTCCGAGGTAGCTCATGACGCTCATACGGCGGTCACCTCATCGGTGTACAGGTCCTCGAATGCGACGGACGGATCGGGATAGGGACTTTCGTTCGCGAACTCGACCGCACGATCGACCTCGTCGATGACTTCCGCGTCGAGCGCCCTGAGTTGCGCGTCGGTGACTCCGCGATCGCGTAGCCGCCCGGTGAGGCAATCCAGCGGATCACGGCGGAGCCACTCACTGACCTGCTCTTTGTCGCGGTAGTCATCGATGCGCAGGCCCTCGGAGTGCTCGTTGAAGCGGTAGGTCATGATCTCCACGAGGCTCGGGCCCTCGCCCGACCTGGCGCGGTCAGCCGCGGCCTTCACAGCGTCGTACACCGCGATCACGTTCTGTCCGTCGTCGACGCGGACGCCGGGGATGCCGAACCCGGTCGCGCGCTCGAAGATGTTGCCGGAGGTCACGGTGTGCGCCGGCGTACTGAGCGCGTACTGGTTGTTCTCACACAGGAAGATGGCGGGCAGCTTCCAGACACCCGCCATGTTCATGGCCTCGTAGAGGACTCCCTGGTTGGCGGCGCCATCGCCGAAGAACGCGAGTGAGACGCGTGGGCGGCCAAGGAGCTTCGATGCGAAAGCGGAGCCGACCGCGATCGGGATGGAGGATCCGACGATGCCGGACTCGCCCAGGCTGCCGACCGAGAAATCGGCCAGGTGCAGCGACCCGCCCTTCCCCCGGCACACTCCCGTGGCCTTGCCCACGAGCTCTGCCATCAGCGGACCCAGAGGAGAACCCTTGCCGATGGGATGACCGTGGCTGCGGTGGTTCCCCGTCATGTAGTCGTCGTCATCGAGCGCCATGCAGGCGCCGACGACCTGAGCCTCCTGGCCGATGCTCGTGTGCACGGCTCCAGGAATCAGGCCGCGTTTGACCATCTTCGCCGCGCGCTCCTCGAAGCGCCGAATGCGCGTCATCCGCCGCTGCATCTCCAGCAGCGTGGACGTTGATATGTCGGTGCCCACACAACCCCCTTGCATAGATATTCAATGTCGAATTGCTATTCTCAATGTTACCGTCGAAGGGTCAGGTCGCACCTTTCGGGTTCTACGCCGGGTTCTACGCCGGGTTCTTCCGGTCAGCTCTCGGCGATGAGTGCCTGCGCGGTCGTCAGGTCAGTGACGATGACGTCGACCCATCCCCCGCGAAGGGCTCCGCGGATGGCCTCGAATTTGCGCGCGCCACCGGCGATGCCCACACGTCGCGGCGTCTTCAGCAGCGCCTCGACGCCGATACCCACGACCAGGTCGTTGAACTCGGTCTCGATCGGGCGGCCATCGGAGTCGAAGAAACGCATCGCCACGTCACCCACCGCACCGAGTTCGCGCAACGTCCGCATCTGCGCCTCGGACACGGCGTTTCCGGAAACCCGGAGCAATGGCGACGGCGTGACGCTGCCGATGCCGACGAGAACATCGGTGAGGTTTTCCCAAGCCTGCGCCGTCTCGACGACGTTCGGGTCCTGGAAGAGCGCCTCGCGCGCGGACGGCGTCGCCACGATGCCCGGTGTGGGCAGGAACATGGGGGTGCCGCCCACGATGCGGGCCAGCCGGAACGTGAGCTCTGTCGCCTTGAGCTGTGCCTCCGGTTGTCCCACTCCGCCCATGATCTGCACGATGGATTCAGCGCGCCGATGTTTGAGGGGCACCATCGAGTCGACGGTCGCCAGCAGGGTCTCCGACCATGAGGAGAACCCGACTCGCGCGCCGTTCGCGAGCGTCGCCTCAAGGTAGGTCGCCGCCGCCGCTCCCAGTGCCCACATGGTGGAGCGTTCGTCACCACTGCTCTCGACGACGAGCGCCTGCCGCAGCCCGTACTTCTGTACGAGATGCTCCTCCAGTTCCGGGTGGACGCCCTCGGGCGGCAACACGACCGTGCGCACGATCCCCATCTCCACCGCCTGCTTGAGCCACCGCGACACACGAGACTGGGAGATGCGCAGCTGCTCGGCGATCGCCGGCTGGGTCATGTTCTGCTCGTGATACATCCGCGCAACCTGCACGATCATGGCCACGGAGTCGCGACTCTCGTTGCCCGTCCTCCCAATCACGTGGCTACTCCTTTCTGCACCATCGATGTCACCGATTGCTCTGGTCCGCGGTGGCACATGTTCACTGGGTGGCGTATGCCATGACGCGATCGGCGGTCGCGTCCGCCGCATCCATGATCCCTTTATTCTGTCCTTGGGCAAGGACCATGATCCGGTGCGCGAGACCGAGCACCTCTTCCAGGTCCGAGGAGACCACGATGATCGCCTTGCCCTGCTGTGCGAGTTCGGAAATGATCTCGTAGATCGACGCGCGCGCGCCGACGTCGATGCCCCGGGTCGGCTCGTCGAGAATGATGACCTTCGGATCCGACGAGAGCCACTTGGACAGGACGACTTTCTGCTGGTTACCGCCGGACAGCGTCGCCACCGAGTCCCCGATGTCACCCTTGATGCCGAATCGTGCGGCGGCTTTCCGGGCGAATTCGGTGACGCCCGAGCGGGTGACGAAGCCGTACCTCGTTATGGCGGCGAGATTCGGCAGCGCGATGTTGTCTTCGATGGTGTCGGAGAGGATGACGCCCTGTCGTTTGCGGTCTTCGGGAATGAGGACGACTCCCACCGCCTTGGCCGCGATCGGATCGTTCGGAGGGAGCGGCACACCGTCGACCTTGATCTCACCGCAGCGGAGTGGTTCCAGGGAGGCGATGGAGCGTACCAGCTCAGTGCGTCCAGCGCCGACGATGCCCGCGATGCCGAGGACCTCTCCGGCACGCACGGTGAGTGAGATGTCGTCGAATCGGCCGGCCCGGTCGGAGATGCCCTCGACCGACAGAACGACCTCGTCGCGCGGGGCGTCGAACTCCGGAAAGAGCCGGTCGACGCTGCGTCCGACCATCTCCCGCACCAGTGTGTCCGGGGCGATCTTCCCGCTGTCGTGCTCCGCGACCTTCTCCCCGTCACGGAGCACGACGACGCGGTCCGCTATCTGCGCGATCTCCGCGAGACGGTGACTGACATAGAGGAACGAGACACCCTGCGCCTTGAGCGAGTGAATGCACTCCAGCAGAGCGGTCGTCTCCGTCTCGCCGAGGGCGGCGGTCGGCTCGTCGAGGATGAGCAGCGAGGCGTCCAGCATGAGCGCCTTGGCGATCTCCACCTGCTGCTGGCCGGCGACGCTCAACTCCCGGACGGGCTGATTCATGCGGCCGGTGAACCCGACCTTGCGCAGCTGCTCCTGCGCCTGCCGAAACATCGTCTTCCCGCTGAGGAACCCGGCACGGGTGGGCCATCGACCGACCGCGACGTTCTCGGCCACGGTCAGATCGGGTAGCAGCCGCATCTCCTGATGAATCATGCCGATGCCCCGTGTGATCGAGTCGCGCGGCGTCGCGGGCGAATACGGTCGGCCTTGCCATGTCATGGTGCCCGTGGTCGGCTGGATCGCACCGGCGATGATACCGGACAGGGTGGACTTTCCAGCGCCGTTTTCACCGAGGAGGGCGATCACCTCGCCCGGCCGCGCCTCAAGGTCGATTCCACGCAGTGCGGTGGTGCCCGGATACGACTTCGAGATTCCTCTAATCGTCAGTATCGGGCCGGGAGCGGGCTTGTTCATCACGGGTGGTTCGCAATGTACTGATCGACGTTCTCCCCGGTCGTCAAGATGCCCTTCTGCAGCTGCTCGGCGGGCACCTGCTCCTTCTTGATCAGCTTCAGCGTCGACTGGACGGCGAGCTTGCCCATGAGCGTCGTCTGCTGGGTGACGGTCGCGGAGAGCAGACCGCTCTTCACCGCCTCAAGGCCCGAGGGGTCTCCGTCGAATCCGACGACGAGCATGTCCTTGGCTCCCGCGTTGCGCGCGGCTTGTGCCGCGCCGAGCGCGAGCCCGTCGGCCCGCCCGAAGATGATGTCGATGTCCGGGTGTGCCTGGAGGAGGTCCGTGGTGATCTGGTAGCCCTCGTCCTGCAGCCACGCCTTGGAAGCCTGGCGTGCGACTTCCTTGATCTCGCTGCCCTCGACGCCCTTCTTGAACCCCTCGTCACGCGCTTCCTCGGGCGTAGTGCCGAGTTGGCCCTGGATGATCGCGAGCTTGCCCCTGTCGCCGGAATTCTTCACGACCCACTCGCCGAGTTCCTGCGCGGCGGCGACACTGTCGGTCGCGATGAACGTATCGCCGGGGGCGTCCTTGGGGTTGCGGTCGACCGTGACGACCGGGATGTCGGCCGACTTCGCCGCGCGTACCGGAACCGTCGCCGCGGCGGCGCCCGCCGGGATGTAGATGAGCCCGTCGACCCCCCGAGTGATGAAGTCCTGGACCTGGCTGACCTGGTCGTCGGCGTCGTTCTTGGCGTCCGCGACCAGGACCTTCACGTTCTCGCGCTTGGCCTCGTCCTCGACCCACTTGCGGATCGCCACATAGAAGGGGGACTGCTGGTTGGGCATCGCGAGACCGATCGTGATCCCGCTGTCGTCGGCACTGGTGCTCGACGCGCACGCGCCGAGCGTCGTGGACAGTACGGCCGCGGTCATCAGTCCGACGAACATCTTTACCGGCCGGCATGTTTTGTACATTCGGGGGGTTCCTTTCCTGGCGATTCCTACGGGAACGTTCCAGATCTCTTGTCGTCCGGCGGTCATGTGCTTCGTGCCTTGCGGCGCCGGAGAACGTCGGTGAACACGGCGGCGGCGATGACGACGCCGATGATGACCTGCTGAAGAAACGGCGACACGCCGAGGAGGTTGAGTCCGTTGTGCATGACGCCGACGATGAGCACGCCGACGATCGTGCCGGTGATCCGGCCGACCCCGCCCGCGAGGCTGGCGCCTCCGATGACGACGGCGGCGATGACGTCGAGTTCGAGCCCTTCTCCCGCACTGGGCTGGGAGGAGTCGAGACGGCTGGCGAGCACGATGGCCGCGAGTCCGGCCGTGATGCCGGCCACGACGTACACCCAGGTCGTCACGGCCTTGACCTTGATGCCGGCCAGGCGGGCGACTTCCGGGCTACCGCCGACCGCGTAGACCGCACGGCCACCGGGCCGATATTTCAGGATGATCCACCCGATGACGTAGAGCACGATCAGCGCCATCAACGTGATCGAGATGAAGCCGCCGTACCTGGTCGATGCCAGTGAGTAGAACCATTCGGGGTAGCCGGCGATCTGACGTCCGTCCGTGGTCATGTTGGCCAGACCTCGGGCGACCGACATCATGGCGAGCGTCGCGATGAACGGCGGCAGTTTCGTCAGTGTGACGGCGAGGCCGTTGACCAGCCCGGCGAGGCCGCCGACCGCCACACAGGCGACCATCGCGATCCACAACGGCAGCCCGCCGTCGTGGGAGAGCCAGCCGAGAACCATCACCGACAGGGCGAACACGGAACCGACCGACAGGTCGATGCCGCCCGTGATGATGACGGAGGTGGCGCCCAGCGCGAGTATCCCGAGCACGGTCACCTGGTCGAGGATGTTGATCAGGTTGATGGGCTTGGCGAAGTTGGGCGCGAAGATCGCCATAATGACGACGAGCACGACCAGGCCCAGGAACGGGCCGCCCACTCCGTCGAGGACCCACGCTACGCCTTTGACCGCGCCGCGCCGTGACCGCCGGCCGTCATCGGCTCGGGAGTCGACGCTCGCGGGATTCTGAGTCATGGCCACTTCTGGCTCCAATGGGGCGTACGGATGTTCGGATGGTCCATGTCAGTCCATTGACATTCCGCCGTCGACGTTGATCGTCTGGCCGGTTATGTAGGAGGCGGCATCGGAGGCGAGGAAGAGCAGGAGGTTGGCCACATCCGCCTCGGTGGCAGGTCGCTGCAGCGGTATGTCGCGGATCCATTCCGCCACGAGTTCGCCGGGCCGGTAGTCCCCGAGCTTGGCGCCCCAGGCACCATCCAGGTAGCCCCACATATCGGTCATGACGATGCCGGGGCAGTACGCATTCACTCGGATGTTGTCCTCGGCGAGTTCCTTGGCGAGGGACTGCGTCATGCCGACGACCCCGAACTTGCTGGCCGCGTAGTGCGGGGTGAAGATGAACCCCTCCCTCGCCTGGGCGCTCGCGGCGTTGAGGATCACACCGCCGCCGCTCTCGCGCAGCAGCGACACGGCCTCTCGCGCCACGATGAAATGGCCGACCGTATTGACGTCGAGGACGCGCTTGAACTCCTCCGTCGTCAGGTCGGTGAGTCGTTCGACACTGATCACGCCCGCGTTGTTGACGAGGACGTCGATACGCCCCCACTCCTCGGCCGCCACCGCGACGGCCGCCTTGACGGCCGCATCGTCGGTTACGTCGGCCGTACAGGCACGCGCGTCGAGCCCATCGGCCCGCATCCGCTTCGCCGTCTCGTGCACCTGATCATCACGGTCGACCAGCAGTACCGCGGCTCCCGCCTCCGCGAAGGAACGGGAAATCGTGCATCCCATGCCACGGGCGGCGCCTGTCACCAGCACCTTCTTACCGGCGAAGTGCCCGGCGAAGATGTCCGATGCCTGTTCGTTCATTCGTTGCTCTGCTTTCTGGGGATATCGGGCTGGAATCGGGAGCGTTCGATCGCCGCTCGCCACGTCTGACGGCGAGCGACGGCGTCGGGTCTCTCGACCAAGGGGTCGAACGGCGAGCGGTCCCGGGGTAGGCGAAGGCACTCGTCCGCCGTCCACAACCCACAGCTGACGCCGGCCAGATGGGCGGCACCGGTGGCGGAGAGTTCTGCGATGTTGCTGCGAACCACGCGCCGCTGGCTCAGATCGGCCTGCACCTGCATGAGCCAGTCGTTCTGGCTGGGCCCGCCGTCGGCGAGCACCGTCTCGATCGGTGAGCCAAGACGTTCTTCGACCGCGGAGAACAGGTCCTCGGTCTGCAACGCCACCGACTCGAACGCCGCGCGGGCCAGATGGCCCGGGCCGGTGCCCAGCCCGAAGCCGCTGACCAGCGCCACCGCCGATTCGTCCCACCAGGGTGCCCCCAGACCGGCGAAGGCCGGTACGAGATCGACGCCCTGGGTGTCGGGGACGGACTGCGCGAGCGCGCTGAGCTGGGCCGGGTCGATTCCGAGGATCTTCGCGAGCCACAGGAGCGTGGCGCCGGTCGAAAGGATCGTCCCCTCGAAGGCGAAGGCCGGAGCGGGATCGGCCCACGCGATGGTGGTGGCCAGGCCGTCCAGGACGCGGGCGCCGGGCACGCCGTCGTTGACACCGGCGAGACCCATGATCGAGCTGCCGCTCCCGTAGGTCGCCTTCACCTGGCCGGGAGCGCGCACTCCATGGGCGTACAGAGCGGCGTGCGAGTCGCCGAGGATTCCATGGATGCTCGTGCCCCGGGGAACGCCGGGGATGTCAATGAGCGGGGCCGTCGCGTCGGCCGACGCCGAGATGCGCGGCAGGCAGACGCGCGGGATGTGGAACAGTTCGAGCAGCTCGCTGTCCCACGACAGCGTCTCCAGGTTGAGGAGTTGGGTACGGCTGGCGTTGCCGATCTCGATGCGGTGCTCGCCGGTCAGCGTCCAGATCAGCCAGGAGTCGATCGTGCCGAGCGCGATCTCGCCCCGACGGGCCGCATCGCGACCGGGATCGACCTGGTCCAGCAGCCATTCGTACTTGAGCGCGGAGAACATGGGGTCGAGCGGAAGGCCCGTCTTCGCGCGGATTCTGGCGGCCCAGCCGGACTCCTCCAGTGGGCGTACCCGATGCGCCGTGCGCCGGTCCTGCCATCCGAGGACCGGGCCGAGGGGCTCGCCCGTCCTACGGCTCCAGATGACGGCGGACTCGCGCTGGTTCGACAGACCGATACCGACGAGTTCGACATCTACGGAGTCCAGGACGGTCACGAGCGCCGCGACAACGCTCTCGCGGATCTCGGTCGCGTCCTGCTCCACCCAGCCCGGAGCGGGGTCGGCTCGGCCGATTCCGACCGAGGACCTGCCGAGGACTCTGCCATCGGCGCCCACCACGACCGCTTTGCTGGAACTCGTCCCTTGATCGATGGCGGCGACCGCGGGGACACCCCTGGACATGCTGGCGTCAGCCACGATGATCTCTCCTGCCGAATGTCACACGAATTGCGAGGGAGCAGCGCACGATCGTGTCGCCCGCTGTACCGCACAAGCCATCTGCATAAATATTCAATAATGAATGGCTGGTCAGTAGATGGTCGCAGCGAGCGGATGAGTGTGTCAACAGTCACGCCGCCAAAGAGTTCACTCACGGAAGACGATGCGGTGAGGAGCGCCGCCCGGCACGCATACGCCCGGTGACCTGATGGTTTTGCCGATCGCCGAACGACGTGAGGTGCCCATGGCCGCGCTGAAGCGGCTCAGGCGTAAAGCGCGTGAAGCACGTGAAGCAGTCGCGGACCGCGACAGAGGGCTGCGTCCGAGGTCGGCCGAGGCGAACTTCAACCGAAGGGCCGGGGGGTCGCGTCATAACGCCGCTCGAAGGCGACGAGCAGGCCCGGCCACCCGCAGCGGGGTGAACCTCGGCGGCCACCCCGAGCGGGGCCGTTCGACGCCGCCTCACGCCGGGCCGGGCGTGAGGCGGCGAGTCGACCGGTCAGCCGGACAGGCGGATGGGGTTGACCAGGTCGGCGTAGACCAGCAGCCCGCCCATGACCAGCAGCAGGGCGGCCATGGCGTACGTGAGCGGCAGCGCCTTGGCGACGTCCACGTACCCCGGCATGGGCCGGCGGCTGATCCGCGCGAAGCCGCGCTTGATCCCCTCCCAGAGTCCGCCGGCGATGTGGCCGCCGTCGAGCGGGAGCAGCGGGATGAGGTTGAACATGCCGACCGCGAGGTTCAGCCCGGCGAGCAGGTTGATGAAGATGATGATCTTGTTTTCCAGCGGCGCCGACGACGCGGCGATCTCGCCGCCGAACCGGCCCGCGCCGACGATGCCGACCGGCCCGTTCGGGTCGCGCTTCTCCCCGGAGAATGCCGCCTGCCAGACACCCACCATCTTCTTCGGGATGTTGACCATGGCGACGGCGGTGCGCTGGGTGAAGTCCCACATCTGGGTGACGACGAAGCCCGGCCCTTGCTTCTCGATCACCATGGTCGGAGCGACGCCGAGGAAGCCGACGTTCTTCTCGATCTTGCTCGGGTCGTCGACGGACGGGCGGTCCTGCGCGATCAGGTCGACGCCGACCGTGATCTCCTTCCCGCCCCGGACCACGCCCAGGTCGGTACGGCCGGCGCCGTGCGCGCGGATCAGCGCGGTGGCCGCCTCCCAGGTGCTCACCCGCGTGCCGCCGACGGACGTGATGCGGTCACCGGGAAGCAGCCCGGCCTTGGCCGCCGGGGTCACCGGGTCGCTGGAACGGCACTCGCGCTGCTCGGTCTGGGTGGCCGGGACCACGCACTGGGACACCGTGGACACGACCGGCTTGGACACCTGGACGCCGAAGCCCATGAAGACGATCGCGAAGAGCGCGAAGGCCAGGACGAAGTTCATCGCCGGGCCGCCGAACATGATGATGACCTTCTGCCACCAGGGCTTGCGGTAGAAGACGCGGTACTCGTCGCCGGGGCGGATCTCCTCCGAGGCGACGGCCCTGGCGTTCTCGATGAGGCCCTGCCACGGCCCGGTCGAGACGCTGCGCAGCTTGGTCGGGTCGTCGTTCGGCCGGGGCGGCAACATGCCGATCATGCGGATGTATCCGCCGAAGGGGAGCCACTTCACGCCGTATTCGGTCTCGCCGCGCCTGCGGGACCACATCGTGGGGCCGAAGCCGACCATGTACTGCGTGACGCGGACGCCGAAGATCTTGGCGGGAACGAGATGTCCGATCTCGTGCAACGCGATGGAGAGGAGAAGCCCTCCGAAGAGGACAAGGAATCCGGCTAAGAATAGCCAGTTCATCAGCGCGTACCCCCGTGGAGGAGAAGGTTTCTTTCCCTGCGTTGCCTTTTTGAGGGTAGCCCACCGTCCCCGCCGTCAGGGGCGCCAGATCAGGACGAGGGCACAGTCGTCGTTATGCCCGGCCGACATGGAGTTGACGAGTTGCCGGGCGCCTTCGCGGTATCCGGTGGGCAGCAGCCGTTCGGCCTCGCCGAGCAGGCGGTCGAGGCCGGCGTCGATGTCGCGGCCCGGCTGCTCGATCAGCCCGTCGGTGTAGAGCATGAGCGCGTCGCCCTTGCGCAGCACCCCGCTGTCGGGCTCGCAATGGAGGTCGGGCACCACGCCGAGCACCACGCCCTTGGCCGTGGCGACGTGCCAGGTGCCCGTTCCCGCGTCGAATTTGACCACGGGCGGGTGGCCCGCGGAGGTGATCACGTACTCCCCCGTGGACAGGTCGAGGCTCAGGTGGGCGGCGGTGACGAACCCCTCGTCGCCGCGCTGCCGGTGCAGGTAGGTGTTGCACGCGTGCAGGAAGTCGTCGACGGAGCCGAGCAGCCCTCCGAAGGTGCCGGAGAGCATCAGCGCGCGGGTCCCGGCGTCCACGCCTTTGCCCGAGACGTCGACGACCGCCACCTCCACCCGGTCGCCCTGCCGTACGGACACCACGAAGTCACCGCCGAAGGACGAGCCCCCGGCCTGCTTGAGCACGACCTTGCCGCCCCAGTGCTTGGGGAGGTGGGGCAACTCGCTCTGCCGCTTGAGCCGGTCACGGAGTTCCAGCAGCATCGCGTCGCCGCGCAGGCCCAGGACGCCGAGCTTGCCGCGGGTACGTGCCATGATCCAGGCGAGCACCGCGGTGAAGCCGGCGGTGATGAGCGTCCCCGGCCCAAGCTGCATGACGCCCCCGGCCACCGCCATGTAGGCGAGCGAGGCGACGACCGCGCAGAGCAGGACGCCCAGGCTGCGCAGTCGGAGCTGGAGGCCGCCGATGAGCATCACGGGCACCAGCAGGGCCGGCGAGAACCAGTGCGCGGAGACCTCGACGTCAAGAACGCCTATGAGCAGCGTGGCGACGACGAGGATGATCAGGCGGTGGCGATCCTTCGACGAACTCTTCCTTAGAAAGCGGACAAGCGGCACCAGAAGCGGCACACGCACTAGCAACGCACGGAGCCGTGGAGGGATGAGCGGCGCCCGACGGGAACTCATGATGACCTCGACTGTATCCGCCCGTCGGCGATGAGGGCAGCCACTTGACCAATGCCTAGATCACTAAGCACGGAGGGATATTCGCTGGCCCTCACCCTTTACACGCTCCTACTGTGAGCGGGTGACTGTCCAGATTCGTCCCATCACAGAGTCCGAATGGCCGGCATTCGCCACAGTCGATCGGGAGTCCTTCAACTCCCCCCTGTCTCCCGAGCAGCATGATCGGTTTCGGGAGTTCCTCGAGCTGGACCGCTCGCTGGCCGCCTTCGACGGAGACCTGATCGTCGGCGCGACCGCCGTGGCCAGCCTCACGATGACGGTGCCCGGCGGTCCCGTACCGGTCGCCGGGGTCACGGCGGTCGCGGTGCTGCCCTCGCACCGCCGCCGGGGGATCCTGACCTCGCTGATGACCCGCCAGCTGAACGACGTCCACGAGCGCGGCGAGTCCGTCGCCGCCCTCTACGCCTCCGAGGCGGCGATCTACGGCCGCTTCGGGTACGGCAGGGCCGCCGACAACCTCTTCTTCCGCATCCCGACGCACCGCTCGGCGTTCGTACGCGACGCGCCGGTGGACCCCTCCCTCCGTGTGCGCCTCGCCGTACCCGCCGAGGCCGCCCGCGCCGACGTGGAGCGGGTCTTCGAGGCGGTACGGACGACCCGGCCGGGCCTCTACGCGAGGTCCGACGCGCGCTGGCGTCTCGACGTCCTCGGCGACGAGGAGTTCCAGCGCAGGGGCGCGGGCCCGCTTCGCTGCCTGATCGTCGAGGACGACTCCGGGCCGCGGGGCTACGCCCTCTTCCGCGTCAAGGGCGGATGGACCGACCACAACGTCCCCGACGGCGAGGTCCTGGTGGACGATCTGTTCGCCACCGATCCGGCGGCGTACGCGCTGGTGTGGCGCAGCGTGCTGGACCGGGATCTGTGCGTCCGGCTGCACGCGTGGGGCCGTCCGGTGGACGATCCGCTCATGCATCTCCTGGCCGAGCCCCGGCAGTTGAACGCGGGCTGGCTGGACGACCTCTGGATCCGGCTCGTGGACGTCGGCCGGGCGCTCGCCGGGCGTGCCTACGCCGCTCCAGTGGACGTCGTGATCGAGGTCGAGGACCGGCTGTGCCCGTGGAACGCGGGTCGTTACCGGCTGGTCGCGAGCCCGGGACCGGTCACCGGCAAGGCGTCCTGCGAGCGGACCGGCGACCCCGCCGACCTGACCGTGCCCGTCACCGCGCTCGGCGCCGCCTACCTGGGCGGACGGCCGCTTCTCGCCGTGGGGGCCGCGGGGCTGGTCACCGAGCATAGCGAGGGCGCGCTGCGCGAGCTGTCCACCGCCATGTCGTGGGAGCCTCGCCCATGGGGCAGTCTCATCTTCTAGGCTTGCCGCATGGCGCTGCAGAGCTTGCAGATCACGGCGGTCATCGCGATGCGGGCACGGGACGTGTCCCGTCCCACGCCCGAACAGCAGGAGGCCGCCGAGCGGCGCCTCCTGCGCGACGAGATGCCGCGGCGCGAGGTGCGCCGCGGCAAGGAACGGCTGGGAGAGTAACGCCGGCTACGGCAGCGGCGGCAACTCGCCCGTCGTCTCATAGTCGGACAGCTGGGCGATCCTGCGAGCGTGCCGCTCCGCGCCCGTGAAGGGCGTGGAGAGGAAGATCTCGACGAAGCGCACCGCGTCCTCCACGGGGTGCATCCGGCCGCCCAGGCTGATCACGTTGGCGTCGTTGTGCTCGCGGGCCAGCTTCGCGGTGTCGTCGTTCCAGGCGAGGGCCGCGCGGATGCCTCGGACCTTGTTGGCCGCGATCTGCTCGCCGTTGCCCGAGCCGCCGAGCACCACGCCGAGGCTGCCCGGATCGCCCGCCACCCCCTGGGCGGCGCGCAGCACGAACGCCGGATAGTCGTCCTCGGCGTCGTAGACGAACGGACCGCAGTCGACCACCTCGTGGTTCTGCTCCTTCAACCAGGAGACGAGGTGGTTCTTGAGCTCGTAGCCGGCATGGTCGGCACCGATGTAGACACGCACCCCCTCAGTCTCGCAGGTGCTCGCCGAAGACATGACTCAGGGGCCTCCACTAAAGTAACAACTCACTACCCCCGTGACTCCTTACCGGGACGACGCGGAGGCCGACAGACCAGGAGAGTCATGCGCGAGATCCGTTATGTGGGCGACCCCGTCCTGCGCACCCCGGCCGAGCCGGTCACCGACTTCGACCGGGAGCTGCGCCGCCTCATCGACGAGATGTTCTCGGTGATGTACATGGCCGACGGCGTGGGCCTCGCCGGCCCCCAGATCGGCGTCGGCAAGCGGCTCTTCGTCTACGACATCAGCAACCGCAAGGGCCATGTGGTGAACCCCGAGCTCACGATCGACGACCCCGAGGAGGTCGTCGAGGAGGAAGGGTGCCTGTCCGTTCCCGGCAGGGAGACCGGCAAGCCGCTGTACGCGCCGACCGCCAGGGCCGCCGGTGTCACCCTGCGCGGACTCGACCGGCTCGGCCGGCCCGTGACCGTCAAGGCCCGCGGCATGCTGGCCCGCTGCTTCCAGCACGAGTTCGACCACCTCAACGGCCTGCTCTACGTGGACAGGCTGCCCAAGGACGACCGCAGGAAGATCCTCCTGCAGACCCCCTAGAGCTGGATCGCCTTCGTCTCCAGGTACTCCTCGAGGCCGAGTTCGCCCATCTCGCGCCCGATCCCCGATTGCTTGTACCCGCCGAACGGCGCGAGCGGGTTGAACCTGCCGCCGTTGACGGCCACCTGGCCGGTCCTCAGCCTGTGCGCCACACCGAGCGCACGTTCCTCGGTGCCCGCCCACACGGCCCCGGCCAGCCCGTACGGCGTGCCGTTGGCGATCTGGACGGCCTCGTCCTCCGAGTCGAAGGGGACGATCGCCAGGACGGGCCCGAAGATCTCCTCCTGCTCGATGGTCATGCCGGGCGCCACCCCCGCGAAGATCGTGGGCTCGACGTAGTAACCCCGTTCGAGGGGCGCGTCGGTGCCGCCGAGCACGAGGCGGGCCCCCTCTTCCTGGCCTCTGTTGATGTAGCGGATCACCCGGTCGCGCTGGGCGGCGGACACGAGCGGCCCGAGGCGGGTCTCCTCCGCGAAGGGGTCGCCCACTGTGTACGTGCGCGCGGCCTCGACCGCGAGCCGCACCGCCTCGTCGTATTGGTCCCAGTGGACGAGCATCCGGGTCCAGGCCGAGCAGGTCTGGCCCGAGTTGAGGAAGGCGTTGGCCACGCCGACCTTGACCGCGGCCTCCAGGTCGGCGTCGGGGAGGATGATGTTCGCCGACTTGCCGCCGAGTTCGAGCGCGACCCGCTTGACCGTCTCGGCGGCCAGTGCCGCGACGTGCCGGCCGGCCCTGGTCGAGCCCGTGAAGGAGACCATGTCGACGTCCGGGTGGGTGACGAGCGCCTCGCCGACGACGGGGCCGTGCCCGCTCACCATGTTGAAGACGCCAGGCGGCAGGCCGACCTCGTGGAAGACGTCGGCCAGCGCGTACGCCGCGAGCGGAGCCACCTCGCTCGGCTTGAGCACGACCGTGCATCCGCCCGCCAGCGCCGGGGCGACCTTGCAGATCACCTGGTGCAGCGGATAGTTCCAGGGCGTGATCGCGCCCACGACCCCGGCGGGCTCCTTGACGATCAGAGAGTTGCCGATCCTCGACCCGTCGAAGTCGTACTCCTCGGCGAGCTGGGCGTACGTCGCGAGCACGCCGGCGGGCATCAGCGTCTGCACACGCAACGCGATCGGGTACGGCGCGCCCATGTCGGTGGCGATCGTCGTGGCCACCTGGTCGGCCCGTTCCCTCAGCAGCCCGGCGGCCGCCGCGAGGATCTTGCCCCGTTCGGCGGGGGGTGTACGGGACCAGGCGGGGAAGGCGGCACGGGCCGCGGCCACCGCCGGTTCGACGTCGGCCGGTGAACCGGCGGGGACGCGGTCGACGATCTCCTCGGTGGCGGGGTTGATCACATCGACCCCCTCACCCGAGGTGGACGAAACCCAGGCTCCGTTCACGTACAGCTGACGCATGAACCTCATCCTTGCGCGAGAACAGTCAGGTAGTGAGGGTGCGCCCCCGGCGCGGCGTCCAGGCTAACGCGAAAGCACAACAGAGCCTGACAAGGACATCAAAATCCGCATTACCCCGAAATATGAGGTCAGGTGAAGATCGGGTCGCGCGTACGGGACCGCTTGAGCTCGAAGAAGCCGTCCGTGCCCGCCACGAGCAGGACGCCGTCCCACAGGCGGGCCGCGTCCTCGCCCCGCGGGATGGGCGAGACGACCGGGCCGAAGAACGCCACACCGTCGACGGCGATGATCGGCGTGCCGACCTCCTGGCCGACCAGCTCGATGCCCTCGTTGTGGGAGGCGCGGATCGCGTCGTCGAACTCCTCGGACTCCGTGGCCCCGGCGAGCTCCGGGTCCAGCCCCGCGGCCGTGAGCGACTCCACGAAGGTGTCCGTCCACGTCTCCGGCCGCTTGCGCCTGCCCTCATTGTGGAACCGGGTCCCGAGCTCGGTGTAGAGGGCGCCGAGGACCTCGTCACCGTACTTCTCGGCGGCCGCGGCGAGCACCCGCACCGGCTCCATCGCCCTGGCGAGCTTCTCCCGGTATTCCTGCGGGATGTCCTTGCCCTCGTTGAGCACGGCGAGGCTCATGATGCGCCAGCGCGTATCCACCGGGCGCAGCTTCTCCACCTCGATCATCCAGCGAGACGTCACCCAGGCCCACGGGCAGAAGGGATCGAACCAGAAGTCGACGATCTTCCTGTCAGACATGAACGAGCCTCTCACTGGGCAATGTGGTTGCATCGGTCCGTAACCGGAAACCGGATCTCGCTATTCCAGCGGGCGAATTGAAGGCGATTTTCGTCGTCATGGCATGGCAGGATCAGGTCATCCCCCCGCGAAGGCGCGGCGGGACGTGTGATGAGGAGCGGATGTGGCAGGCAATCTGACCCGTGACGAGGCCCGGGAGCGCGCCCGGCTGCTGACCGTCCAGTCCTACGCGGTCGAGCTCGACCTGACAGAGGGCGAGGACCGGTTCGAGAGCATCACGACGGTCCACTTCACCTCGAACCGGCCCGGGGCGGACACGTTCATCGACCTGCACGGCGCGCACGTCAGGTCGGCCAAGCTGAACGGCGTGGCACTCGACGTGAGCACCTACGACGAGGAGAAGGGCCGTCTCCCGCTGCCGGGACTGGCGGAGCACAACGAGCTGCGCGTCGACGCCGACGCGTCCTACATGCGCACCGGCGAGGGCCTCCACCGGTTCGTCGACCCGGTGGACCAGAAGGTCTACCTGCACAGCCAGTTCGAGACGGCGGACGCCCACCGGATGTACGCCTGCTTCGACCAGCCCGACCTGAAGGCCACCTTCGAGCTGACCGTGCTCGCCCCCGCGGACTGGGAGGTCGTGTCCAACGGCGCGCCCGACTCCGTCGAGGAACTGGAGGCGCACGAGGGCCGTCACGGCGTGCTGCAGGCGTCCCGGCGGTGGCACTTCCCGCCCACGCCGGTCATGTCCACCTACATCACGGCCCTGATCGCCGGCCCGTACGCCGTGGTCCGTGACGACCACGACGGCATCCCGCTCGGCATCTACGTACGCCAGTCCCTGGCCCAGTACCTCGACGCCGACAACATCTTCGAGGTCACCAAGCAGGGCTTCGACTTCTTCCACCAGGTCTTCGACGTCCGCTACCCCTTCGGGAAGTACGACCAGCTCTTCGTGCCGGAGTTCAACGCGGGCGCGATGGAGAACGCGGGCGCCGTCACCTTCCTCGAGGACTACGTCTTCCGCTCGCGGGTCACCGACGCCATGGTGGAGCGCCGTGCCGAGACGATCCTGCACGAGATGGCCCACATGTGGTTCGGTGACCTGGTCACCATGCGCTGGTGGGACGACCTCTGGCTGAACGAGTCGTTCGCCACCTACATGTCGGTCCTGTGCCAGTCCGAGGCCACCCGCTGGGGCCAGGGCGCGTGGACCACCTTCGCCAACGTCGAGAAGGCCTGGGCCTACCGGCAGGACCAGCTCCCCTCGACGCACCCGATCGCCGCCGACATCCCGGACATGCAGGCCGTCGAGGTCAACTTCGACGGCATCACGTACGCCAAGGGCGCCTCGGTGCTCAAGCAGCTCGTGGCCTACGTCGGCCTGGACAACTTCCTCTCCGGGGTCCGCGACTACTTCAACGAGCACGCCTGGCGCAACACCTCCCTGCAGGACCTGCTCTCGGCCCTGGAGCGCACCTCCGGCCGCGACCTGTCCTCCTGGTCGAAGGAGTGGCTGGAGACCTCCTGGGTCAACACGCTGCGCCCGTCCTTCACGACCGACGACGAGGGCCGGTTCCTCACGTTCGACGTGCTGCAGGAGGCCCCGCAGGAGCACCCCACGCTCCGCTCGCACCGGGTCGCGATCGGCCTCTACTCGATGGTCGACGGCGTGCTCACCCGCACCAACCGGGTCGAGCTCGACGTGGTCGGCGCCCGCACGGCCGTCCCCGAGCTGGTCGGCGAGGCCCGTCCCGACCTGGTCCTCGTCAACGACGACGACCTGACCTACGCCAAGATCCGGCTCGACGAGCGGTCGCTCGAGACCCTCATCAACGGCGGCATCACCGCGTTCGCCGACTCACTGCCCCGCGCGCTGTGCTGGTCGGCCGCGTGGGACATGACCCGCGACGCCGAGATGGCCACCCGCGACTACGTCAAGCTGGTCGTCTCCGGCATCGACTCGGTGAAGGACATCACGGTCGTGCAGGCCGTGCTGCGCCAGGCCCGCCTCGCCGTGCAGCAGTACGCCGACCCCGCGTGGATCGAGGAGGGCCTCACCGAGCTGGCCACGGCCCTGCGCGGCCTGATCGCCTCGGCGGCACCCGGTTCGGACCACCAGCTCGCCTACGTCACCGCGTTCACCTCGGTGGCCACCTCCACCGAGGACCTGGCGTTCGTCAAGGGCATCCTGGACGGCACCGCCACCCCCGAAGGGCTCGCGGTCGACGCCGACCTGCGCTGGACCCTGACGCACTCCCTGGTCTCGGGCGGCGTGCTCGACGCCGCGGACATCGACGCCGAGCTCCAGCGGGACGCCACGGCCAAGGGCGAGCGCTCGGCCGCGATGTGCCGGGCGGCGATCCCGACGCCGGAGGCCAAGGCCGGGACCTGGTCGGCCATCACCGGCGGCACCCTGAGCGGCGCCGTGCTGCGGTCCACGATCGCGGGCTTCATGGACCCGGCCCACGTCGAACTGCTCGAGCCGTACGGCGAGAAGTACTTCGACGAGGTCGGCCGCATCTGGAAGTCCTGGACGTCCGACAGCGCCCAGAACTTCGTGATCGGCTGCTACCCGGCCATGCTGATCCGGCCGGAGACAGTGGCGCGGACCCAGGACTACATCTCCGCGGACCAGCCGCCGCACGCCCTGCGCCGACTGGTCCTCGAAGGTGCGGACGGCATCAGCCGGGCGCTGCGCGCCCGCGCGAAGGACGCCTCCGCCTGATCGCGGATCCGCCTGCCGGTTCGACGTAGAAAGGCCCCGGCCTCACCGCCGGGGCCTTTCGCGTGCGTGCCGCGGGCGGGTGGTGAAAGCCCGGCGCAAGCGCGATGCAAGCCGCCGGGGGTGACATTGCGAAGTCGAGCCGTTTACAGCGCGGCGGGCCGCGTCTACCGTGTGCCCGACCCCCAGGAGGCCCTCCGTGATCACGCTCATCGTCGTCGCCGTCGTGGCCGTGCTGCTCGTGCTCGCCGCGATATCCCTCTACAACGGCCTGGTCAGGAAACGCGGCGCGGTCGACAACGCGTGGGCTCAGGTCGACGTGCAGCTCAAGCGCCGCCACGACCTGATCCCCAACCTCGTCGAGACCGTCAAGGGATACGCCTCGCACGAGCGGCAGGCGCTCGAAGCCGTGGTCGCGGCGCGTTCGCAGGCGGTCGGCGCCCAGACGCCCCGTGAGCAGGCGGCGGCCGAGAACGCGCTCTCCGGCGCGTTGAAGAGCCTGTTCGCGCTCGCCGAGGCCTACCCCGACCTCAAGGCCAGCCAGAACTTCTCCGAGCTCCAGGAGGAGCTGTCGGACACCGAGAACCGCATCGCCTACTCCCGGCAGTACTACAACGACGCGGTCCTCACCTACAACAACGCGATCCAGACGGTCCCGGCCAACATCGTCGCGGGCATGACCGGATTCGCCGCCCGCGAGTACTTCCAGGCCCCCGGCGATGAGCGTGGCTCCGTCCAGGTGCGGTTCTAGCCGTGCTCCCCTGGCTGGCCGCGGCGGCGGCCGTCGCGCTCTGGCTGCTGCTCCTGGCGGCGCTGGCCGTCGCCACCCGCAACCCCGACGTCGTGCCGGTCCCGCCGACCGCCGAGCTCGCCGCGCACTCCCCCGCCGTCGTCGACCTGATCACGGGCGACTGGCGGTTGTGCGACGAGGCCACCTCGGCCACGCTGCTCGACCTCGCCGCCAGGGGCGCCGTACGGATCGAGGAGATCGGGCCCGAACTCTCCCTCGTACGGCTCCGCCGCGACCCCGGCGACCTGAGGCCGTACGAGAAGCTCGTCTACGACCACGTCCGATCACTCGCCGTCGACGGCGTGGTGGCGACCGGCGCGCTCGCCGAGGGCTCGCGGAACCTCGGCCGGTGGTGGAAGAGCTTCCGCAAGAAGGTCATCGCGGAAGCCAGGGCCGAGGGCCTGTCCCGATCCCGGTGGAGCAGGGCGCAGGCCGTGCTGCTCACCGCGGCGGCGGCCGTACCCGCTGTGGCGGTCGCCGTCGCCGTGACGGTGAGCGACAAGGAGCACGACGGCGGGCTGGGCGCGGGCATCCTGGCCTTCGGCGCGCTCGTGGCGCTGATGGGCCGACTCAACGGCGAGCGCGGGACGCGGCGCGGCGCCGAGGCCGCGGGACAGTGGCTGGGCGTGCGCGAGCATCTGGCCGGCACCGGCAGGTTCTCCGAGCAGCCCGCCGCGTCGGTCACGATCTGGGGCCGGCACCTCGCCTACGCGGCGGCGCTCGGCCTCGCGCCGCGTGCCGTGACCAGTCTCCCGGTCAGCGTTCCGGCGGACGACAGGCGCGCCTGGTCCGACTACGGCGGCATGTGGCACGTGGTGGACGTCCGCTACCCCCGGCGCCTGCTGTGGGCGAGGGAGCCGCTGCCGATGTTGTTCTACGCTCTGGTCGCGGGCTTCTTCGCCGGATTCTGGACCTGGATCGTGCTGCTGGTCCTGTCCGCCGTCGACCTGTGGCCGGACACGCTCGTCCGGCCCGGGTTCCTCGCCGTCGGGGCCGTCGTGGCGGGTGTGCCCCTGGTCTACGCGATCATGGACCTTACCGGGAAGGCCGAGATCCAGGGCCAGATCGTCCGGCTCCGCCGGTTCCAGGCCGGCACCAAGGGCAACAACGACCCCAAGTACGCCTACTGGTGCGCGATCGACGACGGCCGGGCTCGCGAGGTCAAGGCGTACGGGATCAGCGCCGCCATGTGGCATCCCCTCTCGGAAGGCGAGAAGGTGCGCGCCCGCGTCGGCAGGAAGCTCGGCTGGATCGACGCGATCGAGGTCGTCGAGCGTTCCCGGCTGCAAGGGACGGCCAGGTACGACGACACCGGAGAGCACCGGATCGACGCGCCGGAGAACCTCGGAGAGGTCCGGATCTTCGACCCCGGACAGGAGTGACGGCGGCCCATGAGAAGGTGATTCGGTGAAGTCGGCCAGGGACCTGTTGATCGCGCTCGCGCAGCGGTATTCGTTCGGTGATGTGGGAGCGCTGGTCCCCGAGGTGCTCGGTCCCGGTGAGGTCACCGACGCGGTGGCCTCCGTCTGCGAGTTCGGCCAGCGGTTGCTCACCCTGGACGCGGAGGACTTCGCCGACGAGAACGACGCCCGCAGCGTCCCCGGTGACCTGCGCCGCCGCGCCCGGGCCTGCCACATGCCACAGACGCCCCGCGAGCAGCCGCGCGGCGCCCTGGAGTCGCTGCGCCCCTCGTACGCGCTGCTCCTCGAAGTGATCGAGATCCGCTGGAAGCGGCGTGACCTCAGCGCCATGATCTCGGCGGTCCACATCGCCAGCGAGTATCTCCCCCTGCTCGCCTTCGAGCCCGCCCTCGGCCACGCGGGCGACCCCGTGCGCTGGCCCGAGGGGCTGCGCGCGCCGGACAGCAGGTTCGGGTCGATCGGTGACCGGGACTGCGACCACACCCGATCCGAGCAGTCGGCGGTCGAGCGCTCGCTCCGCGTGGCGCTCGAACCCGGCCAGGGCTGGCGCGCCTACTTCGACCGGCAGCACAGCCAGGTCGCCGGCGCCCTCGCCACCTGCGTCGCCCGATGCCGCACACCCTGCACGGCCATGGACTGGGTGCCCGACCCGGACGATCTCGCGCTCCGCGCCCGCGTGGCGCTGGCCTTCGCCGACACCCCGCTCGTACGGCTGCGCCATGCGGCACCGGTCGGCCACGGGTTCGGCGTGCCGTCCCCCGAAGAGGTCCTGGACGCGTGGCAGCGCAGCCGCTCGGCGCTGGACAAGAACGACGTCGGTCACCGGGCCACCGAGGAGGACGGTTTCGCCCTGCCCGGCCTGCCGGCTCTGTTCTCCGCCGTCGCGGCCTCGCCCGTACGGCCGGCCACGCTGCTGGCGGACGTGTCGGCCCACCTGGTGAAGCTGCTCGAGGAGCGCTAGACCCGCGCGGCGCATTCCGCGAGGCCGGCGATGCCGGTGACGAGACCGCCGACGAGGTCGCCCGCGCCGAAGGCGCCCGCCATGGAGACGGCCACGAGGCGGCACTCGCCGTCCGGGATGAACCTCCTGGCCCGCTCTCCCGTCACGATCTCCAGGCCATGGTCGTTCACGTCCACCATGATGAGCACGGCCCGCTCGGCGACCTCGCCCAGCGCGGCGTGGAGCCGTTCGGCGTACTCCCGCCTCGGACCTTCCGCCGGCCCGATGTAGACGGCGAAGCGCAGCCCGGTGCGGGCTTCGGCGGCCTTCAGCGCGGCTCGGATGTCGTCGTTCTGCAATGAGGTCAGCGCCCGCACGGCCATCACCACCCCGCGGAGGCGCCACCGGTATGGGCGCGCGGCTCCGCGGCCCTGGCCAGTGCCCTCCAGTGGACGTCGGTGGACGGCAGCCAGTGCGGCGGCCGACCGGTGAGCACGAGGATGGAGGTGTCGGCGCCGTGCTCGGTCTTCCCGGGACCACCGAACCAGACCACCCCGTCCGAGGCGCTCCGGCTCCTGGCCGGGCGCCCGAGCGCGAGGACCAGCACGGTGATCAGCAGGAACAGTCCCATCGACACCCCGATGAGGAATCCGGCGATCTGAAGCGCACTGTGCACCTCATCAACGTAACTCCGCACGTGAGAGCGGGTCGAGCCGCCCTCGGCGTGTTACCAGATCGGCGGGCGGCGCTCGCCCCAGAAACCTCCTACGGACGCCTCGATCTGGGCCGAGAGCGAGATGAGCGTCCCCTCGTCGCCGAACCTGCCGGCCAGCATCACGCCGATCGGCAGGCCGTCCGGCGTCCAGTACAGCGGCAGGTTGACCGCCGGCTGCCCGCTGATGTTGTACGGGGCGGCGAACGGGGCGAAGCGCTTCATCCGCTCGAAGGTCTCCTCCGGCGTGTCCACGTCCTCGAACCAGCCCACCGGGGCCGGAGGCCGGGTGACGGTGGGCGTCAGCACGGCGTCGTACTCGTCGGTGACGAGCAACGCGAAACGGGTGGCGAGCTGCAGGGCGGACTGCGCCTTGAGGAAGTCCGGCGCCGGGGTCGCGAACCCGCGCTCCCGCAACCACGCGGTGAGCGGGCGCAGCCGGGACTCCATGCCCTCGGCCACCGGGTGCATGCAGGCGAACGTGAACCACATCTTCACGAACTCGGGCACCACGTCGGGGCCGAACGGCGGCGCGATGTCGACCACCTCGTGTCCCAGCGACTCGAGAACCGCCGACGCGCTCTCGTACGCGGCCAACACCTCCGGGTGCACGTCCGCGTCGGGCACGACCGGGGTGGCGTATCTCGCGATCCGCAGGCGGCCCGGGTCGGCACCGACGTAGGCCGAGAAGGAGCCGCGCTGCGGCGGCGGGGCCCAGTACAGGTCGCCGGGATTGTTGTGGGCCATCACGTCCAGCAACGCCGCCGCGTCGGCGACATTTCGTGAAATGGGGCCATTGGTGGAGAGGCCCGCGAGGTCAGGGATGATCGGCGCGAACGAAATGCGACCCCGGGTCGGCTTGATGCCGTACAGGCCGCACACCGAGGCGGGGATGCGGATGGAGCCCGCGCCGTCGCTACCCTGCGCCGCCGGGGCGAGACCGGCCGCGACCGCGGCGGCCGCGCCCCCGCTCGACCCGCCGGCCGACCGCGACAGGTCCCAGGGGGTACGCGCCGGCGGGCTCACGGCGGTCTCGGTGTAGCACGGCAGCCCGAACTCGGGCGTGCTCGTCTTGCCCAGCATGATCGTGCCGGCCTCGCGCAGCCGCTCGACGACGCTGTCGTCCACGGGCGCGGTGAAGCCCTCATAGGCGGCGGAGCCGAAGAAGATCGGCACGTCCTTCACCAGGTTGAGGTCCTTGATGGGGATCGGCACGCCGAGGAACGGAGGCGGGTCGGTGGACTCCAGGACCCGCGCCTCCTGCTTGCGCGCCTCGTCCAGAGCACGGTCCGCGGTGAGGGTGACGAAGGCGCCCACCTCGCCGTCCAGCCGATCGGCTCGCTCCAGATAGTGCTCGGTGATCTCGACCGGCGACAGTTCCCGGGTTCGTACGGCTGCCGCCTGCTCCAGCGCAGTAAGATCGTGAATGTGGGCCACTACCAAACGGTAGGCCCGCGGCGCGAAGATATCTAGAGACGATACCCATCTGTCGGGCCCGCCAATCCGATGAAGCCAGCCACAAAAGTATGAACCACCCAACACTAGGCAACCCGCCGAGAGCTCAACTACCGTGAGTGATGTGGATACCGGCCTAGCGCCAGAAGACGGTCACGATACGTCACCGATCTGGGTGAGTGACCAGTCGTCAGAGCGACCCTCGACGCAGCCTGAAGCTCCTGCGTCCACATACGCCCCGGTGGAGCGGGCCTCGCTGAAGAGTCTCGTCCGGCAGCCCCAATACCACCACCTTCGGCGACGCGCTCTGATCGCCCTCGCCGCCGGTGTGGTCGTCGGGTTCCTGCTCGGCGGCTGGCGCATCGGGCTCACCGCCGCCATCGTCGCGGCCATCGCCGACACCGCGTACCGCGCGAGGAGCGTTTCCTCCGTGCCGGCGTGGCGGCGTCCCTCGGCGGCGGAGCGGCGCACCGAGGCCCAGCTCAAACGGCTGGAACGCGGCGGTTACCGCACACTCCACGCCCGCGCCGTCCCCGGCAGCGACGCGCAGATCGACCATCTCGTGATCGGCCCGACCGGTGTGTACGCCGTCGACTCCGAGAAGTGGGACAAGCGGCTGCCGGTTCGGGTGCAGTCGCACCGCAAGCTGTTCCATGGGCCGTTCAACCAGAAACCGCGTCTCGACGAGGCGCGCTGGGAGGCGTCCCAGGCCAGCGAGCTGATCGGCAAGGCCCTCGGCCGCGAGATCCCAGTGGTCCCCTCACTGGCGATCTACGGGCCGGCCATCCCGTGGCGGATCCTCAACGTACGCGAGGTGGACGTCTTCTCCGGCAGCCTGGTCCGCAAGTGGATCACCAAGCGGGAGAAGTCCCTCACGACGGCGGAGATCGAATCCATCTACCGGGCCGCGGAGCGCGTCCTGCCTGCCCGTTATCCGGAGAGCTGAGGGTCAGGTTTCCCCGGCGGCGGCCGTACCATTTGAGGACTCACTGTCTTCGATGGGAGCGACGTCATGCCAGCCCTCAGGTCTCGTACGGTCACACACGGCAGAAACATGGTCGGTGCCCGGGCCCTGCTCCGGGCGACCGGTGTAGCCGGGAGTGACTTCGGGAAGCCCATCGTCGCGGTGGCCAACAGCTTCACGCAGTTCGTCCCCGGCCATGTCCATCTGCGCGAGGTCGGCGACGTCGTCGCCGCCGCGGTGCGCGAGGCCGGGGCCATCCCCCGCGAGTTCAACACGATCGCGGTCGACGACGGCATCGCGATGGGCCACGGCGGCATGCTGTACTCCCTGCCCTCGCGCGAGCTCATCGCCGACGCGGTCGAGTACATGGTCAACGCCCACTGCGCGGACGCGCTGATCTGCGTCTCCAACTGCGACAAGATCACCCCGGGCATGTTGCTGGCCGCCTTCCGGCTCAACATCCCGACGGTGTTCGTCTCCGGCGGCCCGATGGAGGCCGGCAAGACTCCCGGCCGCAAGCTCGACCTGATCGACCCGATGATCGCCGCGGCCGACGAGAGCGTGAGCGACGAGGCCCTCCTCGAGATGGAGGAGAACGCCTGCCCGACCTGCGGCTCCTGCAGCGGCATGTTCACCGCCAACTCGATGAACTGCCTCACCGAGGCGATGGGCCTGGCCCTGCCGGGCAACGGGACGACCTTGGCCACGCACAAGGCGCGCAAGGCCCTGTTCGAGGATGCCGGCCGAACGGTCGTCGAGATCGCCCGGCGTTACTACGAGCAGGACGACGAGTCGGTGCTGCCGAGGAGCATCGCCACTCGCGACGCGTTCGAGAACGCCATGGCCCTCGACGTCGCCATGGGCGGCTCGACCAACACGATCCTCCACCTGCTCGCCGCGGCCCGCGAGGCCGGTGTGGACTTCGGCCTCAAGGAGATCAACGAGCTCTCGCTGCGAGTGCCCTGCCTGTGCAAGGTCGCTCCCGCGACCGCGAAGTACCACGTCGAGGACGTGCACCGCGCCGGAGGCATCCCCGGCATCCTCGGCGAGCTCGACCGGGCCGGGCTGCTGCACCGCGACGTGCACAGCATCCACGCCTCCTCGCTCACCGATTACCTCTCCGCCTGGGATCCCACGTCCCCCGACGTCCGCGAGGACGCGATCGAGCTCTGGCACGCCGCACCCGGCAACGTCCGCACCGTCAAGGCGTACTCGCAGGACGCCCGGTGGGACTCGCTCGACCTCGACCGGTCCGAGGGCTGCATCCGCGACGCCGAGCACGCCTACACCAAGGACGGCGGCCTCGCCGTCCTGTACGGCAACATCGCCCCGGACGGCTGCATCGTGAAGACGGCCGGCGTGGACGAGTCGATCTGGAGGTTCTCCGGCCCCGCCGTCGTGTTCGAGTCGCAGGAGGACGCCGTCGACGGCATCCTCACCGGCAAGGTCACCGCAGGTGACGTGGTCGTCATCCGATACGAAGGCCCCAAGGGCGGCCCGGGCATGCAGGAGATGCTCTACCCCACGAGCTTCCTCAAGGGCAAGGGCCTCGGTAAGGCGTGCGCGCTGATCACCGACGGCCGTTTCTCCGGTGGCACGTCCGGTCTGTCCATCGGCCACGCCTCTCCGGAGGCGGCCGAGGGCGGCGTCATCGCGCTCGTCGAGAACGGCGACCTCATCGAGATCGACATCCCCGGCCGGTCCATCGAGCTGAAGGTGGCCGAGAGCGACCTCGCCGCCCGTCGCGAGAAGCTGCTCGCCGAGCTCGGCGGTTACCGTCCGCGTGACCGCCAGCGCCCGGTGTCCGCCGCGCTCCAGGCCTATGCCGCGCTGACGACCTCGGCCTCCACCGGCGCTTCGCGCGATCTCTCGCAGCTCTCGCGCTAGGGCCGCGTCAGGTCATCACCGTTCACGTTCATCGAAGGGGATCGAGGCGACCACCTCGATCCCCTTCGGCGTTCAGAGGGCCGGCTGTACGGGGTCTCTTGGGAGGTACATTCCCGTCGCCGCCGACAACGCGTTCGAAAAATGTCAGTCCTGAGATCTAAAATTCTGGTATGGCCAACGTCATTAGGAACACCGAATCCCTGACGACCGCAGAGCTCGCCGCACTGGCCCTGTCCCTGGCCCACCTCGGGGCCGGCCCGCAGTCCGTCACCGCCCGCCGCGGGCTGCGCCACGCGTTCCAGCATCTCGACCTGGACGACGACGTCATCGCCACCACTCTGACCACCCTGACCACCCCGCTCGCCACCGACGTCGCCAGGCGCGCGCGGGTGATCGCCAACGCGATCACCGCCCGGCTGGTGATCCGGATCCAGTACCACGACGCCGCCGGACGGATGACCACGCGCGACATCGAGCCGGTCACCTGCCTGGCGCACCGTGACTACTGGTACCTCGTGGGCTGGTGCCGCATGCGCGGCGGGATCCGGGCGTTCCGGTTCGACCGCATCGTCGCGGTCGAACCCACCGACCTCCCGTCCCGCCCGCACCTTCCCGAGCGGTACCTCCCGTTCCAGCGCCGCAAGGCGGCGTAGGGCCGGTCAGCCGCAGCAACCGCCACCGCAGCAACCGCCGCCGCCGCCGCTGGGACGCGGGGCGGCGGCGCCGCCGGTGACGGCGACGGTGGAGAGCAGCTTCACCGTGTCCTCGTGCCCGGAGGGGCAGGACGCCGGGGCGTTCGCCTCGGCCATGGGCCGGTTCAGCTCGAAGGTCGATCCGCAGGCACGGCAGCGATAGTCATAACGAGGCATGCCCGTAGCGTACGGCCTCGATCAGGCGGTGGTGTCGAGCCGGGTCAGCGCCTGGACCAGCGGCCGCAACTCGGGCAGATCGAACGCCTCGTCGAGCGCCTCGCGCAGTGCCCTGTCATGGGTCGAGCGCGCGTCGGCGAGCAGCCTCCGGCCGGCCTCACTGACCTCGGTGTAGATGCCGCGCCTATCCGTGTCGCAGAGATAGCGGGTGAGATACCCCTGACCTTCGAGCCGGGACACCAGACGCGTCGTCGCGCTCTGGCTCAGGACCACCGCGTTCGCGAGCTGCTGCATGCGCATGTGCCAGCCGTCCTGCCGGGCGAGCACGTCCAGCACGGTGTACTCGCTGACCCCCAGCCCGTGTCCGGCCTGCAGAGCCCGCTCGATGCGGCTTTCCAGCCGGGCGTGCAGCGCCGCCAGAACGCGCCAGCCCTGTGCGCGGGCCTCCACGGCGTCATCCGAGATCGCCATCCTGCGCCTCCCTGTCCGTTGCCGCCGTCCCGAATATAGCCCACAACGACAATAGCCCGCGTTTGCAAATATCAGGCGCGTGCAATTATTGTCGGCGCCTGTACTTGTCGCACGGCACTGGAGGGCTCATGCCACTCGCCCTGATCGCGCTGGCCATCGGCGCGTTCGGCATCGGCACCACGGAATTCGTCATCGCGGGCGTGCTGCCCGACGTCGCGTCGGACTTCCACGTCACGATCCCCGTGGCCGGATATCTGATCTCCGGGTACGCGCTGGCCGTCGCCGCGGGCGCCCTGCCGATGACGGTCCTGGGCACCCGGATGCGGCGCAAGCACCTGCTCCTCACCCTGATGGCGATCTTCATCGTGGGCAACGCGCTCTCCGCGCTCGCGCCGACGTACGGGATCATGCTGGCCGGCCGGATCGTGGCGGCCCTCACCCACGGGGCCTTCTTCGGAGTCGGCTCCGTCGTCGCGGCCGACCTGGTCCGGCCGGACCGGCGTGCCAGCGCCATCGCGCTGATGTTCACCGGCCTCACCCTGGCCAACGTCATCGGCGTCCCCATGGGGACCTTCATCGGGCAGAGCTTCGGCTGGCGTGCCACCTTCTGGGTCGTGACCGCGCTCGGCGTCCTCGGCCTGATCGGCATCTCGGCGCTCGTTCCCAGCGGCCGGCGGCCGGAGACGGCCCACGTCGGCGCGGAGCTCGCCGCGTTCCGTAATCCCCAGGTGTGGCTGGCGGTCGCGGCCACCGTACTCGGCTTCGGTGGCGTCTTCGCCTCGTTCACCTACATCGCGCCGATGATGACGGAGGTCGCGGGGTTCTCCGAGGGCGCGGTGAGCTGGTTGCTCGTGCTCTTCGGGGCGGGACTGGTGATCGGCAACCTGCTGGGCGGGCGGCTCGCGGACCGGGCGCTGATGCCGAGCCTCTACGGCACTCTCGCGGGCCTCGCCGTTGTCCTCGGGATCTTCACCTTCACATCGCAGGCACGGATTCCCGCCATGATCACGATCTTCCTGCTCGGCGGATTCGGCTTCGCCACGGTCGCGCCACTCCAGACGCGCATGCTCGACAACGCGAGGAGCGCGCCCACGCTCGCCTCCGCGGTGAACATCGCCGCCTTCAACGTGGGTAACGCGCTGGCCACCTGGCTCGGCGGGCTGGTCATCGCCGCCGGGCTCGGCTACACGGCGCCCAACTGGGTCGGCGCCCTGCTCGCCGCGACCGCGCTCGGCGTGGCCGTGATCTCCGGGCTGCTCGACCGCCGCGCCACGGCGGTGACCGGCATCCGGCGGCGCGAGGCCCAGCCCGTCTGAGCCCCGGGCCGTCAGCGGAAGCGGAGACTGGCGTAGTCGGCCACCCGCTCGTAGCCCAGCGCCTGGTAGACGGAATTGGACCGTGGGTTGGCCAGGTCCGCGAACAGCAGAACCTCGGTGGCCCCCTCGTCCAACGCCTTACGGGTGACGGCGTGCGTCACGGCCGCGCCGTACCCCCTGCGGCGCAGCGCCGGCGGGGTGTAGACCGGCCCCACGCGTGACATCCCGGCGATGGGCGCCGAGACGCCGGCGAGCGAGACGGGACGGCCGCCGTCCTCCCAGAACACGAGCTCGTTCCTGTTGATCCTGGCGGAGACGACGGGAGTGGCGTCGGCCGCCACGTCCACGTCGGCCTCCTCCTGGAACTCCCGGAACCACTGGGTGGCCAGCCGCGCGTCGGCGACGACTGCCGTACGGGCGACTCCGGGGACGGAGGGCGGGACGAGGGAACCGAGCCGGTAGAGGCGCTCGGACCGGCGGCCCCGCTCCGGCTCCCACCATGCTCGGGCGAACGCCTCCGCCTGGTCGAGGGGACCGGTGACACCCGGCAGCGATCTGCCGAGGGCGATCAGCTCGGTCGCCAGCGACGGAAGGGCGTCCAGGGGCACGACGCCGAGCAGCAGCGGATAGGGGGCGGTATGGATGACCGCCCCCTCCACGGAGCCGCCCTCGGTGCGCCACGCCATGAGCGGATCCTCCGAGAACTGGCCGCTCCGCACACCCCGGAGCACGGTCAGCAGGACCGTGTTGCGCACCGGGTCACGGAGCAGCCAGGGCTCGGCTGCCGCCGCGTACACCTCCGCGTCGGCGGTGAACGTCCAGGTCAGGCCGTCGATCATCCGGATCCGGCGTCAGGCGGCGGATTCGGCGAGGTAGGGCGCCCACTGCGGATCACCGTCGAGCTGTGCTCCGATGAGCCGCCAATGGGCGCCGCGTGGCACCACCGGGGCGACGCGCAGCGTCCACCCCAGGTCCTCCAGCAACCTGTCCGCCTTGCGGTGGTTACACGGCATACACGAGGCGACGCAGTTCTCCCACGTGTGGGGGCCTCCCTTGGAGCGCGGGATGACGTGGTCGATGGTCTCCGCGCGTTGGCCGCAGTACGCGCAGCGGAAGTCGTCCCGCCGCATGAGCGCGGCCCGCGTGAGCGGGATACGGGACCGGTAGGGGATGCGGACATAGCGTCTCAGCCGGATCACGGACGGGACGTCGAGCGTGCGGGACGCCGAACGGAGCACGGCGCCCCGGCCGTCCCGGTGCACGACCTCCGCCTTGTCCCGCAGGACGAGGATCACCGCCCGGTGCAGGGACAGCGTGGTGAGCGGTTCGTAGGTGGCGTTGAGAAGGAGTACTTGGCGCATCAGCCGACCTCCGTCGCCATCTCGGGAGCCGGGATGAGATGGCGCGGGAGCACAGCTGTGCGCCCTGGTTGTGGTCCCGTCGGTTGGGACCCGGGTGCTTCCGTCACAGGGACCTCCGCCGGACGGTCCAGCGGATGGTCACCACGGCACCGCCCTCCACCAAAGTGTGGCCTTTGCTGCGGCCCATCCGCCACCCCATAAAGCGCGAGCGAGGTTCACGATTGGGACGCCTGTTGCTGTTTATCCCCTTTCGGGGCTCTTTTTACTCCCGCCGAGCCGCACGCTCCTGTCGGCGACCTGCCTTAAAGTGCGAGGCATGACCCGACAGTCCTACCCACCCGCCCAGCGTGACGACATCGTCGATGACCTGCACGGAACCTCCGTCCCCGACCCGTACCGCTGGCTGGAGGACGCGGACGATCCGGCCACCAAGGAGTGGCTGGACGCGCAGGACGTCCTCTTCAAGAGCACAGAGCTTCCGGGCCGCGAGGCCTTCCGCGAGCGTGTCGCCGCGCTGCTGAAGTCCGGCTCGGTCGGGCCGCCCACCTGGCGCGGCGACCTGCGGTTCTTCATGCGCCGCACCCCGGAGCAGGAGCACGCCGTCCTGTACGTCGCGGACGAGCGGGGCGAGCGGGCGCTGCTCGATCCGATGGCGCTCGACGCGTCGGGGCTGACCACGCTGGACTCCTATCAGCCCGACAAGGAGGGCCGGCGCCTCGCGTACCAGATCTCGGTCGGCGGCGACGAGGAGTCGCGGCTCTACGTGATGGACGTCTCGACCGGCGAGGTCATCGAGGGCCCGATCGACCGGTGCCGCTACTCCCCCATCGCGTGGCTGCCCGGCGGTGAGGCGTTCTACTACGTGCGCAAGCTGGCTCCGTCCGAGGTCCCCGAGGGCGAGGAGCAGTTCCACCGGCGCGTCTACCTGCATCGGGTGGGCACCTCACCCGACGACGACGTGCTGATCTTCGGCGACGGGCTGGAGAAGACGAACTACTACAACGTCTCGGTCTCCCGTGACGGACGCTGGCTGACCGTCTCCGCGTCCCGCGGCACGGCCCCGCGCAACGACCTGTGGGTGGCCGACCTGTCCGCCACGCCGTACGACGCGCCCGAACTGGTCACCGTCCAGGAGGACGTCGACGCGCAGACGGGTCTGTACTTCGGCCGCGACGGCCGGCTGTACGTCTTCACCGACCGTGACGCGCCGCGTGCCCGCATCTGCGTGACGTCCCCGGAGACCCCCGCGTTCGAGAACTGGCGGGACCTCATCCCCGAGGACCCCGAGGCCGTGCTCTCCGACTTCGCGATCCTCGACGACCTGGACGAGCCGGTCATGCTCGCCGGCTGGACCCGGCACGCCATCTCCGAGATCTCGATCCACTCGCTGGAGACGGGCGTCCGGATCGGCGAGGTGCCGACCCCGGGGCTCGGCTCCATCGGCGGCATCACCGAGCGGCCCGAGGGCGGCCACGAGGCATGGTTCTCCTACACGGACAACACCACGCCCCCGAGCATCCGCCGGTTCGACGCGCGTACGGGCGAGACCACGCTCTGGGCCGCCTCTCCGGGAGCGGTGGAGGTGCCCTCGGTCACCACCGAGCAGGTGGTCTACCGGTCCAAGGACGGCGCCGAGGTCCACATGCTGGTGATCTCCCGTGACGGTTCCGGCCCCCGGCCCACCATCCTGTACGGCTACGGCGGCTTCGGGATCACCATGACCCCGGGCTACTCCGCGGCGATCCTGGCCTGGGTCGAGGCGGGCGGGGTCTACGCCATCGCCCAACTGCGCGGCGGCGGGGAACAGGGCGAGCAGTGGCATCGTGACGGCATGCTCGGCGACAAGCAGAACGTCTTCGACGACCTGCACGCGGCGGCAGAGCACCTGATCGCCACCGGCGTGACCACGGCCGACCGGCTCGGGATCTCCGGGGGTTCCAACGGTGGTCTCCTGGTCGGGGCCGCGCTCACCCAGCGGCCCGAGCTGTACGCCGCCGTGGCCTGCTCCGCACCGCTGCTGGACATGATCCGCTACGAGAAGTTCGGGCTCGGCGCGACCTGGAACGTCGAGTACGGCTCCGCGGACGTGCCGGAGGAGTTCGGCTGGCTCTGGGGCTACTCGCCGTACCACCACGTCCGTGAGGGGGTCGCCTACCCCGCGACGCTGTTCACGGTCTTCGGCTCCGACACCCGGGTCCACCCGCTGCACGCCTGGAAGATGGCGGCGGCGATGCAGCACGCCCAGGCCGCCGATCGGCCGGTCCTGCTCCGCAACGAGACCGAGGTCGGGCACGGCGCGCGTGCGGTGAGCCGATCCGTCGAACTGGCGGCGGACCAGCTCGCCTTCCTGGCCCGGCACACCGGGCTGGTCTGACCGGGAGGGGTTACCTGGGGAAGATGACGGTCTTGTGGCCGTCGAGCAGCACCCGATGCTCGGCGTGCCACCGGACCGCCCGGGCCAGGGCCTGGCGTTCGAGGTCCCGGCCGATCGCGGCGAGGTCGTCGGGCGAGTGGGTGTGGTTGACCCGCGCGACCTCCTGCTCGATGATCGGCCCCTCGTCCAGGTCGTGCGTCACATAGTGCGCGGTCGCGCCGATCAGCTTGACGCCGCGCGCGTAGGCCTGGTGGTACGGCTTCGCGCCCTTGAAGGACGGCAGGAATGAGTGGTGAATGTTGATCACTCGTCCGGCCAGCTTGGCGCACAGGTCCTCCGAGAGCACCTGCATGTAGCGGGCGAGCACCACCAGGTCGGCCTGATAGTGATCGACCAGGGCGAGGATCTCCGCCTCCTGCCGCGGCTTGGTCTCCGGCGTGACCGGCAGGTGGTGGTAGTCGATCCCGTACGACTGGGTGAGCGGCCGCAGGTCGGGATGGTTGGAGGCGACGGCGACGATCTCGATGTCCAGCAGCCCCGAGCGCGCCCGGTAGAGCAGGTCGTTGAGGCAGTGGTCGAACTTGCTGACCAGCACCAGCACCCGCGGCTTGACCGCCTGGTCGAACAGCTGGAGATCCATGCCGAACTCCGGGGTCAGCGCGGCGAAGGCCGTACGCAGGTCGTCGAGGGGAAGACCACCGGTGAACTGGACGCGCATGAAGAAGCGGTTGGCGACGGGGTCGCCGAACTGCTGGCTCTCCGTGATGTTGCACCCGTGCCGCGCGAGCAACCCGGAGACGGCGGCGACCACTCCGGGGCGGTCCGGGCAGGAGAGGGTCAGCACATAGTCAGCAGTCATGCCTTGATCCTTGGGTTCTTTGGCGCTCTCGCCTCGAACTGAGCATGATACCGCTCGTCTGGCGGCGGCTCAGTTCTCCACCCCGGCGGCGGGTTCCGTGGTCGGGTCGAGCTCATGTGCCCGCGCCAGGTCGGCCTTCGCCTCGTCGAACCGGCCCAGGTCACGCAGGGCGATGGCCCTGTTGGCGTACAGCGCGGCGTCCTCCTCCAGCTCGATGGCCCGCGTCAGGTCCGCCACGGCGCCGTCGAGGTCACCGGTCTGGTAGCGCAGGATCCCCCGGTTCGCCCAGGCGCCGCCGATCGCCGGATCCCGCGCCAGCGCCGCGTCGAACGCCGCGCGCGCCTCGGCGTACCTCCCGGCGGCGGTCTCGATCTGGCCGAGCACGCCGTGCAGATGCGGGTTGCCGGGATCGATCTCCAGGCCGGCTTCGACGTCCCGCCGGGCCGCCTCGTGCTCGTCGAGCATCGCCAGGACACCCGCGCGGTTCACGAAGGCGTCCAGGAAGACGGGGTCCAGCTCCAGCACGTGGTCCAGGTCGGCGCGGGCACGCTCCAGGTCGCCACGGGACAGGTGCAGCTCGGCCCGGTTGTAGTACGCCTCCGGAAGAGGCGGGCTCACTCTGATCGCGGTCTCGTAGTCGGCGAGCGCGTCGTCCGGCCGGCCCATGGCGAGCAGCAGGTTGCCGCGGTCCAGGTAGTGGTCGGGGAAGCCGCGATCGATCGCGATGGCCCGATCGAAGTCCCGTAGAGCGTCGGCGTTCCTGCCGGACCGCGCCAGGAGCTGGGCCCGGTTGGCGAAGAGGACCATCCGGTGCAGGGGATGCGCGTCCGGGGGCAGATCCCGCTCGGCGAGTTCGATCGCCGACTCCACCAGGCGCATGGCCTCCTCGATCCGGCCCTGCCGCAGCTCGATCAGCGCGCGACCGTTGCGGTCGAAGCCGAGCTTGAACGCCCTCTCCCGGCGATCGGGCAGCAGCGCCGACACCGCGATCGCCTCGTTGATCCACCCCGTGGCCCTGCCGAGGTCACGCCGTGCCGGGTCAGGGTCGCGCGCGTCGAGCATGGCCGTGCCGTACGCGGCCGCGGCGTGGACGGCGGGGTCCACGCTGGTCCGCCGGGCGGACTCGTAGAGCTCGAACGCTTCGTCGCGGCGGCCGATCCCGGCCAGCGCGGTGGCCGTACGGTGGGTGAAACGCCACCAGAGGTCGGAACCCGGCTCGGCCAGGCGGAGCCCGCGCGGGCCGAGCTCGGCCACGGCATGCAGGAACCCCTCGCCGACGCAGTGGTCGACCGCCGCCCACAGCGCGGACACCGCTGCGCCCTGATCGCTGCCCCGTTCACGGTGGTACGGCACCGCACCCAGCAGGTGGTCGTCGGAGAGTTCGGCCGCCCTCTGGTCGTGTGCCCTGGCCCGGTCGCCGGGTGACAGCGCCAGATAGGCCGCGTACGCCTCCGGATCGTCCGTGGTGCCGTCCGAGGCGATGTAGTCCTCGGGCGGCCCGTCCACCGGAGGCGCCCCGCTCAGGACGAGCTCCTCGCTCCACCTGACGGGCGGCTCCGGAGCGCCGAGCGCCACGACGAGGTCGGGGACCCTGCGCATGAGGACGGCCAGCAGTTCACGATCGGTGGGGTCGGCCTCATGCATGTTGTCGACGCGCAGCGCGCCAGGCCCCTGCAGACAGTCCCTCACGAACTCGGCGATGCCGTTGGCGAGGCGCAGCGTCCGGCGGGGGGCGGGCACCAGGATCCGCTCGTCCTCGTGCAGGCGCGCGCCGATGGACTCCTCGCGGGCCCGCACGAGTCGCCGCAGATCGGGGGCGACGGCCCGGATCTCGACACTGTGCGCGGCCACCAGGTCCGGGGAACGCTCCAGCGCGGCCGGGACGAGTGCGCGCAGCACCGCGCCACCGATGGTGTACGGCCCGCGCAACCGTCGATGCCCGTTGATCACGGGCGCCACGGGCGAAGGAAGTTCCAGGGCCTGGAGGGCGGCCAGGCGATCGCGGGAAAGTGTCCCCCGAACCCAGATATGGCGGGAATTCCGCCGGGGGTTCCTCGTCACCCCTTGTGAATCACACTCGACGTTCCGGTGAGCCGCACCGTGCCGGGCTTGCGGACAATGATCTTTTTCATCGTGCCTCTTTTCCGTGACAAGGCACAAGTATTGGCACAAAACGGTAATCCGCAAGGCCCGGCAGGGTGGTTTATCTGATTAGTTGCGGCGAAACAACAGGAGTAAGGTATTTCTCTCCATAAAGCACCACGCTGCCGCCGCGATCCTCACGCCGGACCTCGCGCCAGCCGTACTTCCGGTAGAGCTCGATGGCGGCGCCCTGTTGCAGGGTGGTGTCCCCACGCAGGAGGGAGTAGCCCAGCTCGCGGGCGCGTTCCTCCAGCCGTTCCAGGATCATCGCTCCGAATCCGCGGCGCTGGAACTCCGGATGGACCCGGAGCCGGCACATCTCCACGGTCTCGTCGTCGATGCGGCGCAGGCCGCCCATCGCGACGATCCGCCCGCCGGGCTCCTCGCCGACCAGGAACTCGCCCCGGTCGACGATGTACACGGCGTGGATCCGTGGGAAGTCGTCGTCGTAGTAGACGCCGTCACCCGGCGCCAGGCCGACCTGGGCGAGGCTGATCTGGTGCAACGCCCAGACCTCGTCCAGGTCGGACCAGCGGTATCGCCGGATCCGGAGCTTCCCCGTCACGTCTGCTGCCTGTCCTGCTCGGCGATCGTGGCGACCTCGCTCATGTCCAGCTGGGCGGGAAGGAGGCATTCGCGGAACGACGCCAGCGCGGGGCTCTCGCCGTACTTCGCCTGGACCGCCTTGAGCAGGTCGTACGCCGGGCGCATCACCAGCTCGGTGCGATATTCGCGCTCGATCGCCTCGATGGCACTGCGGCCCATGTCGAGTGCCTCCTCGACCTCGCCCTCGATCAGGCGGCACTGGGCGCGGTCGAACCGGATCAGGGTCTGGTCGAGCAGGTCCTCACCGGAGTATTTGCCGAGCGCCTGCTCCAGGATGAGGTCGGCCTCCAGCGTCTGCCCCAGCTTGACCAGGACGTCGCCCTGGTAGAAGTAGAGCTGGCGCTCGGTGTAACCGAAGGCCGGGTCCTCCTGGTCGTTGCTGCTCATCTGCGCGAACGCCGACCTGGCCCGGGTGAGCGCCCGTTTGGCCTGGTCGACGACGTCCTTCTTCGCGCCGGTGCTGCCGGCCATCATGGCCAGTGCCCTGGCCTCGACGACCGGCGCCATCGTCCTGGCCGCGCAGGGAGTCTGCCCGGCCATGTCCCGGCTCTTCTTCGCCAGCGTGAGGGCCTCACGCGGGTCGCCGTAGTAGAGCGGGACCAGCGCCTCGCGAGCGGTCACCCAGGCGCGCAGCGCGCGGTCGCCCGTCTCGTCCGCGGCGGTGCGGCCGGTGCGGAAGAAAGACCGGGCCATGCGGTGGTCGCCCAGGTCGATCATGATCATGCCGCAGAGCCCGGAGAGCTGCGCCGTCATGCGGCACAGCCGTTCCTGCACATCCACCGGCTGGCGCCGCTCCATCGCCTTGCGCACTGTGGAGTACTCCAGCAGCACGTCGCAGAGCAGGCGTAAAGGTGGCGTGTTCATGTACTGCCTGCCGAAGCCGGTGGTCGTTTGCTCCCACTGGTCCAGCATGCCGGGCGAGACGGAGGCCGAAGCCATCGTCTCGTCCATGTGTCGTCGTATGTTCTCCACCGCACCGAGCACCTGGTCGTTCAGCGTCACACCGCCGGTGCCGGCAAGGAGCTTCAGCAGCGTCCTCCGTAGCACGTTCTCGTCCTCCTCGCCCCCGTCCGCGGAAGGGCTGCCGCCGTCCGGCTGTATCCACAGCTCACGCACATTGGGGGAAGTGTCAGGTATTCCCTCTTCGAAGTCGCAGCCGCGGACCGTGCCGGGCATGCCGTGGCCGTGGCCACAGATGCACGGGCCCTCGTAGCCGAGAGCGGCCGGTTCCACCCGGTAGACGGAACACAGGTAGTGGAGGTACTCCGGGCCGGGCTTCTTCAGCCCCGACTCGTAGGCGGACAGAAGTGTCTCGCCGATCCCGGGGACGGACTTTCCGTCCCGCTCGAAGAGCGCCCGTACCTGTTCGATCACATCCGCGAGTGCGATGCCGTTCGACAGGCGGTGCGCTTTGATCTTGGTCGTGCCGAACTTCGGTCCACACGCAACGTGGATCTCGTCGGCGATCAGAGCCAAGCCTCGCCCGGTGGCCAGGCCTCGGGCCCGGACCTGCCGTGCGATCTCTGTCTCCCTGTGCTGCCTGCCGGACATCCCGGCCCCTCTCTCGCGGTCGGCCGCGCATTGCCGATCGCGTGTCCCGAAGGGTCCTCATCTGCTGACGCAGCGTAACGTGTCTGTCGCGCTGCGACTACACATGAATGATGGACCAGAATTTGCGCGGCCAGGACAAGCGCTTGAACGTGCTGACTAAGGATCGTCCCTCAGCAGGTGGTTTTCTTCAACCTGCTTGGGGGTTTGCCTATCCGCTGAGACGACCGGCCTCGTTGACCCGTTCATGCTTGGTGAGTCATCTTGACCCCACCAGGACCGAATGTGCGGGGACACTCACCCGGCGCATCGGCTCAGTCGAACCCCAAGGAGGACACCGAAGTGGAGGAGGACGATTTCCAGCGCCTGGAACTCCTGGTATCCGAACTCGACTCCCGCGGCCTTCTCGCCCGGGTCGTGCGCACCCAGTCCGGCCGCCCCTTCGTACGGGTGATCAATCCGAACGCCACGAGCCTCGCCGAGAACGTCGTGTGCAGGGCCGCGGACTACTGGTGGTCCTGGGGAGAGCGGATGCACCGGGCGGACGACCCGGCCGGTGCGGCGCGCAAGGTCGCCCGAGTACTCGCCGCGGTGAGCGAATAGCACACCGCGGCTGCGCGGGGCCGGTGGAGTGCACGGTGCGGAGCGGCCCGTGAGGCCGGCCGTGGAGACACGGCTCGCCCGGGACGCTGTGCACCCCCGGCCCCCACATCCTCGTGTACGGCAGGCGCGGCCGTACACGACATGCCGCCGTCCGGTCCGGCCACGCAGGCCGGACCGGACGGCCATCGAGGGGGATCCCCTCCCGGAGAACGGCACGGCGCGCGCGTCCGGGTGCGCGCGCCGGCCCTGCCGTACGTCGCAGTGAAAACCCCGCCCGTCCGTCGCGGCCTCGGGCGCGGGCGATCCGCCTTCCCCGGCGATGTGACGACGGCCGGTTCAGTCTGCACAATGAGTTAGGTTTACCTGCTCCTTGCCGACCGAACCGATCCGGGGGGATCCACCTCGTGTTCCTGTACGCGCCCACTCCGACACCGTCCCCAGAGGGGGACATCTCTGACACGGTGGGTGAGGCGGTCACCGCGGTAACTGAGACGTGCAAGAGCGGCAAGGGCCTGACCTGCTCGATCCTCAACGCGTCCTTCCCCGACGGCGTGTATCCCTGGGTTCCGCTCGTGGCCGGGATCGTCGACGCCCTGCTCACCCTCTGCATGATCCTCGCCATCGCTCTGGTGGTTCGGGGCATCGCGCACCGGCTCATCACCCGGGTGACCCTGCGGGCCAGTGAGGGCGTCCTGCCGGAGCGGCTCAGGAACAAGTCGCTCAACTCGAGCGAGGCGAGCACCGCGATCCTCACCGAGCGCCGCAGACAGCGCGCCGAGACGATGGGCTCGGTGCTGCGGAGCCTGTCCTCGGTCGTGATCCTCGGCACGGCCGCCCTGATGATCCTCTCCAATCTGGGCATCGAGCTCGCTCCTCTGCTCACCAGCGTCGGCATCATCGGCGTCGCGGTCGGCTTCGGCGCGCAGGAGCTGGTCAAGGACTTCATCGCCGGCATGTTCATGCTGCTGGAGGACCAGTACGGCGTCGGCGACGTGATCGACACCGGCGTCGCGACCGGCACCGTGGAGGCCGTCACCCTCCGGATCACCAGGATCCGCGACGCCGACGGCAAGGTGTGGTACGTACGCAACGGCACCATCAGCCGGGTCGGCAACGAGTCCCAGGGCTGGTCGCGGGCCGTCCTCGACGTGCCCGTGCCGTACGAGGCGGACATCTCGGTGGTGCGCGAACTGCTCAAGGACGTGGCCGCCATTCTGTGGGAGGACCCGGAGTACCGCGACGTCCTGCTGGTGGAGGAGCCCCAGGTCTACGGCCTGGAGCAGATCTCCGACAAGGCCGTCATCTTCCGGATCAGCGTCAAGACCGCTCCCGCTCAGCAGTCCGACGTGGCGCGCGAGCTGCGCATCCGGATCAAGCGGGCGTTCGACGAGAAGAGCATGGTCTTCGCCGGCTGAACCTACTGGCCGGTAACTGGCCTAGGCTGAAGCGGTGACAACCTTCTACGAGGCCGTCGGAGGCGAGGACACGTTCCGGCGGCTCGTCCACCGGTTCTACGAAGGCGTCGCCGAGGACCCGGTGTTGCGCCCGATGTACCCCGAAGACGACCTCGCGGGGGCTGAGGACCGGCTGCGCATGTTCCTCATCCAGTACTGGGGCGGCCCCAACACCTACAGTCAGGAGCGCGGCCATCCGCGGCTGCGCATGCGGCACGTGCCGTTCGTGATCGGCGAGGCGGAACGTGACGCCTGGCTGAAGCACATGGACGACGCCGTGCGCTCGCTGGAGCTCGCCCCCGAGCACGAGGAGCAACTGCTGCGCTACCTCGTCTACGCCGCGCACAGCATGATGAACGCATAACCCGCGCGGCCGCGGGGCAGCGATGAGGCATGCGTGAAACCCCCTGGTGGCATGACGCCGTCGTCTACGAGATCTACGTCCGCAGCTTCGCCGACTCCACGGGTGACGGGATCGGCGACCTGGCCGGCATCCGGGCCCGCCTGCCCTACCTCGCCGACCTGGGCGTCGACGCGATCTGGCTGACGCCGTTCTACCGCTCCCCCATGGCCGACGGCGGCTATGACGTCGCCGACTACCGTGACGTCGACCCGCTCTTCGGCTCGCTGGACGATTTCGACGACCTGGTGGCCGACGCGCACGACCACGGACTGCGGCTGATGGTGGACATCGTCCCCAACCACAGCTCGGCGGCCCACCCATGGTTCCAGAAGGCCCTCAACGCGCCGGAGGGGTCACCGGAGCGGGATCGGTACATCTTCCGGTCCTCCCCCGCCGGACGCCCCGGCACGGAGCCGAACAACTGGCTCTCGGTGTTCGGCGGACCCGCGTGGACCCGCCTGCCGGACGGCCAGTGGTATCTCCACCTCTTCGCACCGCAACAGCCCGATTTCAACTGGAACAACCCCGAGGTGCGGGAGGACTTCCTCAGCACCCTGCGATTCTGGCTGGACCGCGGCGTGGACGGCTTCCGCATCGACGTCGCGATGGGCCTGCACAAGGCCGAGGGACTGCCCGACACCACGATCGGATTCGGTGCCCGGTCGCCGATCTGGAGCCGTCCCGAGGTGCACCAGGTCTACCGCGAGTGGCGCGAACTCCTCGATTCCTATCCCGGCGAGCGCGCCGCGGTGGGCGAGGTCTGGACGGATTCGGCCGAGGACCTCGCCCTCTACGTACGCCCGGACGAGCTGCACCAGAGCTTCAACTTCGCCTGGCTGGAGGCGCCCTGGTCGGCCGCCGCGTTCCGCGCCGTCATCGACGCCACGCTCACCGCGATGCCGGCTCCGACGTGGGTGTTGTCCAACCACGACGTCGTACGGCACACGACGCGCTACGCCGAGGGAGCGGACCCGTCGGCCGGACTGGCCCGAGCACGCGCCACCCTCCTGACGATGCTTTTCCTCCCCGGGTCGGCATATCTCTACCAAGGGGAGGAATTAGGGCTAACTGAGATAAAAAACCTTCCCCCCGAAGTTCGCCAGGATCCCGTCTTCTTCCGGACACAGGGGGCGATTCCCGGCAGGGACGGCTGCCGCGTCCCGCTTCCCTGGTCGGGCACGGCCCCGCCGTACGGGTTCGGGCCGGGCGGGACGTGGCTGCCGCAACCCGCGCACTGGGCCGGACTGACCGCCGAGCGGCAGACGGCCGACCCCGGCTCCACTCTGTGGTTCTATCGCAGGGCCCTGGCCGCCCGCCGTACCTTCCGCGGCACCTTGCCGGACACGGTCACCTGGCTGGACTCCCCCGCGGACGCCCTGTTCCTGTCCCGAGGGCGGCTGATCTCCGCCCTCAACTGCGGCACCGAGCCGGTACGGCTCCCGCCCCACGACCGGGTCCTGATCTCCAGCGGCCCGCTGGACGGCGCCCTGCTGCCGCCGAATACGGGGGCGTGGCTGCTGCGGAACTGACGTCAGTCCTCGACGGAGAAGCGCTTCAGGTAGGCGAGTTCGTCCTCGGTGAGCCTGCGGGGACGGGCACCCGCGACGTCGTAGGCGACCATCACCGACCGCGCCCGGACGAAGACCTCCTCGTCGTCCCTGATCTCGTAGGCGAGGGTGAACCGCGCCGGCCTGATCTCGGTCACCCAGGTCTCCACCCGGACCGGGTCCGGCCGGAACGTCAGCGGACGGCGGTAGTCGATCTCGTGCCGGGCGACCACCAGACCCTGATGGGAACGGCCGCCCTCACGGACGGGGTCCACGAACAGCATGCCCAGCCGGGCGTCTTCGAGGTAGTCGAAGAACCGCACGTTGTTGACATGGCCAAGGCTGTCGATGTCCGCGAAGCGGACCTGGCGGTGGAAGACATGTCGACGATCGGCAGGAGGGACAGCACGACCGGCGCCGTCGGAGAGAGGTTGTCCGGACACACCGGAAACCGTATTCCACCCGCGAGCTCCACCCGCGGGCGGGGGTCGCGGCGGCGCCGGCCGGACGCTTCTAGTCCCGGGTCAGCTTGCGGTAGGTGACGCGGTGCGGGCGGGCCGCCTCCGCGCCGAGCCGCTCGACCTTGTTCTTCTCGTAGTCGGCGTAGTTGCCCTCGAACCAGAACCAGTTCGAGCCGCCCTCCCACGCGAGGATGTGCGTGGCGATGCGGTCGAGGAACCACCGGTCGTGCGAGGTGATCACCGCGCAGCCCGGGAAGTCGAGCAGCGCGTTCTCCAGGCTGGACAGGGTCTCGGTGTCGAGGTCGTTGGTGGGCTCGTCGAGCAGCAGCACGTTGCCGCCCTGCTTGAGGGTCAGGGCGAGGTTGAGGCGGTTGCGCTCGCCGCCGGACAGGATGCCCGAGGGCTTCTGCTGGTCGGGGCCCTTGAAGCCGAACGCCGCGACGTACGCGCGGGACGGCATCTCGACGTTGCCGACCTTGATGTGGTCGAGCCCGTCGGAGACGACCTCCCAGACGTTCTTCTTCGGGTCGATGCCGGCCCGGCTCTGGTCGGCGTACGAGATCTTGACCGTGTCGCCGACCACGATCGAGCCGTCGTCCGGCGTCTCACCGTTGGTGATCATGCGGAAGAGGGTCGTCTTGCCGACGCCGTTCGGACCGATGACGCCGACGATGCCGTTGCGCGGCAGGTCGAACGAGAGGTTGTCGATGAGGATGCGGTCGTCGAAGCCCTTGGAGAGCTTCTCCGCCCGGATCACCGTCGTGCCGAGGCGCGGTCCCGGCGGGATCTGGATCTCCTCGAAGTCGAGCTTGCGGTACTTGTCGGCCTCGGCCGCCATCTCCTCATAGCGCTGGAGACGGGCGCGGCTCTTGGTCTGGCGGGCCTTGGCGTTGGAGCGGACCCACTGGAGCTCCTCCTCCAGGCGCTTCTTGCGCTTGACGTCCTTCTGGCCCTCGACCTTGAGACGGGCGGTCTTGGCCTCCAGGTAGGTGGAGTAGTTGCCCTCGTAGGCGTAGCAGCGCCCGCGGTCCAGCTCCAGGATCCAGCCCGCCACGTTGTCCAGGAAGTAACGGTCGTGGGTGACGGCGAGAACGGTCCCGGGATACTTCTCCAGGTGCTGCTCCAGCCACTGCACGCTCTCGGCGTCGAGGTGGTTGGTGGGCTCGTCGAGCAGCAGCAGGTCGGGCTGCTCGAGCAGCAGCTTGCACAGCGCGACCCGGCGGCGCTCGCCTCCGGACAGCTGGGTGACGTCCGCGTCACCGGGCGGGCAGCGGAGCGCGTCCATGGCCTGCTCGAGCTGGCTCTCCAGATCCCAGGCGTTGCGATGGTCCAGCGCGTCCTGCAGCTTGCCCATCTCCGCCAGCAGCTCGTCGCTGTAGTCGGTGGCCATCTGCTCGGCGATCTGGTTGAAGCGGTCGAGCATCGCCTTGGTCTCGGCGACGCCCTCCTCGACGTTGCCAAGGACGGTCTTGGACTCGTTGAGCGGGGGCTCCTGCTGCAACATGCCGACCGTGAAACCGGGCATCAGCCGCGCGTCTCCGTTGGACGGCTGCTCCAACCCCGCCATCATCTTGAGCAGCGTCGACTTGCCAGTGCCGTTCGGGCCCAGAACACCGATCTTGGCTCCGGGCAGGAAAGACAGCGTGACGTCGTCGAGGATCACCTTGTCACCGTGCGCCTTGCGCACGCGCTGCATCGTGTAGATGTACTCCGGCATGTCTCCAAGGGTAGTGGCACCCACGGCAGCTTCAGCCGGTGATTTCGTCCCCTGAGCGGGGCGGAGGCGCCGTCGGGCGCGCGGGCAGGCAGATGCGGTCCCGGCCGAGCTCCTTGGCCCGGTAGAGGGCGAGGTCGGCGGCGGCGAGTAGCTCGATCAGGTCGTGGCCGTGCATGTTCATGATCGCCACCCCGGCCGAGATCGTCACGGTGACCATGGCATGGTCGGCGGGGACCGCCATGCGACCCACTCGGGAGCGCAGCCGCTCGGCCACCCGCCTGGCCTCGGTGACGTCGGCCCGCGGCAGCAGGATCACGAACTCCTCGCCGCCGAACCGGCCCACGACGTCGTAGTCGCGCAACTGGCTGCGCAGCGTGGCGGCGACCCCGATCAGCACCTGGTCGCCGACGAGGTGGCCGTAGGTGTCGTTGACCCGCTTGAAGTGATCGATGTCGACGATGAGCAGCGCGAGCGTCTCACCGGTGCGCCGGGCGCGGACGATCTCGGTGTCGGCCTCGCGCTGCCAGGCCGCGGCGTTGAGCAGCCCGGTCTTGGGGTCGGTGCGCGCGGCGGCCTGCAACTGGGCGTGGAGCAGGCTGCGCTGCAGCAGCACGACCGGCGGCAGGGCGAGCAGAAGCAGGGCCAGGTTGAGTCCGCACGCGATGGCGACCGTGACGCCCAGGCAGAGCTCCACCGTGTCGAGCAGCGCGCTCTCGCGGTTCCAGAGGAACTCGCGCCACCGGGTGTCGGGATCGGCGGTCCGCACGGCGACGACGATGAGAGCCGTGTTGAGGATCGTGAACATCGCGGCGCAGGCCACCGCCGCCACGATGGGCAGCGCCCGGCCGCTGGACAGCTCGGCGGGCACGGGTATCCACGCGTGGAACGCCACCGAGGCGGCGCAGGCCGCCACGCCGATCGCCGCGGCGCTGAAGACCCTGCGGTAGGCCACCGTGGCGCGGACGCGCACCTGCAAAAGGATCTGCAGCGGGATGGGGGCGAGCAGCGCGTACAGCGGCGGGAGCAGCAGCACGACCGGAAGCCACCAGGCCGACAGCAGGTCACGGGACACGCCGGCCGGCATGCCCAGCCGGCGTGTGGCCTCGATGCAGACGGCACCGCACCCCGTCAGGGCGGCGAACGCGGCGACGTCGGAGATGTGGAAGGTCGTGACCGACAGGAGATACGCGATCGCGGCCAGGTCCAGCGCGACGATGCCGCAGAAGTAGGCCACGAGGGGACGGCGCTGACCCAGCAGGGGCCACCGACCGCGCCGCGAGGGCGATCCGTCCCGCGGTGTGGCCGAGGTCTGGCTGGGCGCCGTCATCCCGTCTCCCCACGCATCCCTGCACTGTCTCCAGCGTCTCACGATGTGTAACACAATAGTTGCGGAGTGTGCGTCACGCGACGGGAACCGCTACCTTGGGCAGTCGGGCTGTCCGGGTGTCCGGACGTGCTCACGAGGTAACCGCTCCTTCACGAGGGGGCCGTGTGGGAAGGGAGCAGCCATGGTGCGGGGTGTGACCTGGACCTGACGAGGGTGCTCTTGCAGCGACGCGGATGTCGCCATCGGCCGATCCCCGGACGTTCCTTGTTGGGGCACCGGCCCTGTACGGCCGATGCCCTCCCCACCAGTTGACTCTCCGCGTCACGCGGCCAGCGTCTCGGACACGGTCTCCACCGGCCACGGCGCGTACTCCCCCGAACCCGGCGCCATGTCACCCGGCGCCATGTCACCCAAAGCCTTCTCACCCGGCACCATGTCCCCTGGCGCCTTCTCATCCGACGGCGAGCGGTCCTCCGCGTGCGCCGCGGCGTCGTCCGGCCGCGGGGCCTCCTCACCCGAGCGGGATCCGGCTTCGTCCGCGTGCGACGCCTGCTCGCTCAAGTGCTGGACGGCTCTGAGCTCCCACTCGCGGGTGGTTTCCTCCATGCCGCGGCGTTCGACGGCGCTGGGCATCGCCGCGAAGGATCGAGCGGGTTTCTCGAAAGTCGCGATGCCCCATTTGAGGTCATGCCCGACCGAGGTGGCCTCGATCTCCGCCCAGAATCGCTGCTCGCCCTGCCGGTCCTCGAACTGCTTGATGCGGAGCTTGCCGTACACGACCAGCGGGTGGCCCTTGCGCACCGACTGGGCGACGTTGTCGGCGAGCGCGCGATAGCAGCGGACCATGTAGTAGGTCGTGTCCTCGGTGGTCCACGTCTGGGTCTGCCGATCGAGCACCCGGCGGTTGACCGCGAGCCGCAGCGTCGTCGCCCGTGAGCCGTCGGGGAATTGGTACTGCCGGGGGTCGGCGGCGACGTTGCCGCTCAGCGTGACGTAGATGTCGCTCATCAGGTGCCTCCCAGGTCCGGACCCTCGCCGGACACCGGGACTCACTCTGACCGGCCCCCGCCCGATCCCCCGCCGCCGAATTTGGTTCTGTGGACAACCGGCGGCCTGGGGACGGCTCGCCGCGGACGCGTCCGGCTACTTCCGGGACGCGGCGGCCACGGCTCCGAAGTAGTCGTTGTAACGCCGCAGCTCGGTCTCGACGGGCGCGATCACCATCTCCTCGGCCACGGTGGACACTCGGCGGCGCATGTCCTTCTCCAGGCGGTCCCGCTCGTTCGCGGCCCCCAGGACGACGAAGTTCCTGCTCGCCATGCCGGAGAGCGCGCCCAGGCCGAGGACGCTGGCCATCATCAGCGCGAGCCACGGCAGCACTCCGACGTCACCGAGGATCTCCGCCGGCGCCTTGCCCATGTCGAGCACGCCGTACGCGAGGATCGACCCGGCCCAGGCGACTCCCGCGACGAACAGCACGACGAGGAGGTACTGCCAGATCTTGAGCAGCCACCACCAGCCGGGCACCCGGTCAAGAGGCGGGGCGATCTGGGACAGTTCATCGGAAAGGGTCGCGGGTAACTGGGCGGAACGCGACCGCGCCGCGTCGCGCACGCCCGCCTGCCAGACCTCCGGCATGCCCGGGGTGAGCCCGTCCGCCAGAGCCTGCACGGCGTTGTCCACCTCGGCGGGCTGCGCGCTGACGGCGCTGCCCACCAGGCTGCGGATCTCCTCCTTCACGTCGCCGAGCCGCAGGCTGCTCAGCGGGTCGGGCCGCAGCCTGGCCGCCCATCGCCCGTACGGCCAGCCGACCCAGTCGACGGAGCGGACGCCGTACACGTTCTCCATGGCCTCGCCGAGGGCGGAGACGCCGACCGCGTCGCACAGGGCGTCGATCAGCCCCGCGCGGCGGGCGTCGTCGACGACGGGCTCGACGCGCGGAATGTCGGAGACGTCCTTGGCCAGGGGCACCATGAGCCGGTCGAGATCCGCCTCCAGCCGCTGGAAGGCCGCGCGGCGGGCGGCGACCGACTCGGCGAGTACAGCCTTGAGGTCGTCGACGCCGTCCCCCGTGAGGGCGGAGGTCACGACCACCCGCGGGCCGCCGACGCCTTCGTCGGCGAGCAGCTCACGCAGGTCGGCCACGCAGATCTCCCGTTCCTCGGGAGTCAGCCGGTCGGACTGGTTCAGCACGAAGACCGTCACCGCGTCGTGCCCGGCGAGTTCGGTGACGTAGCGCCGGTGCACGGAGGCGTCCGCGTACTTCTGCGGGTCGAGCACCCACACCACCAGGTCGGAGACCTTGATCAGACGGTCTGCCTCGGTGTCGGTGAGCGCCCGGATCGAGTCGTGGTCGGGCAGGTCGAGCAGGATGAGCCCGTGCAGCGGGCTCTCGCCCTTGTCGAGCGCGCTGGCGCGGGCGAAGCGGTGGCGCCACTGGATCTGCAGCCAGTCCAGGAGCGGCCCGGCGCCGTCCAGGCCCCACACGCAGGCGTGGGTGCGCGCGGTGGTCGGCCTGCGCACTCCGGTGGGTGACAACTCCAGACCGGAGACGGAGTTGAACAGGGACGACTTGCCGCTGCCCGTGCCTCCGGCGAGCGCGACCACCGTGTGGTCCGGGGAGAGCCTGAGCCGGTCGCCCGCGCGTACGAGCAGTTGGGCGCTCTCGGTGAGCGACGCCTGGTCGGCCCGGCCCGTGCCCAGCTCCACGATCCGCGCGAGGGCGGCGAGCCGGGCCCCCAGGGCGTGCTGGACGTCGGTGATGCTGGCAGTCATCGTGCGACCTCGAGGTTGTACGTCGCCTGGTACAGGCGGGTGGCTGCTGCCTCGTCCGGGATTCCCGCGCCGTCGAGCGCGTCCACGTACCGCAGGGTCTCCTCGTCGAAGACCATGCCGATCCGCGCGCGCAGGTCGCTCCGGGCCTTCGCGCTGATGCTCCGCAACGACTCCGCGCCGAGGAGCCCGCGCAGCAGCCGCTGCGGCAGCGCGCCGGTCCCCGGCCCGGACGACACATCCGTGGTGCCGTATCCGAGGAGACCCACCGTGAAGATCAGGGCGAGCGACTCGACGTCGAAGGAGACGAGCCGCGCCACCGACCGCTTGGTCACGCCCTCGGTTCTGATCAGCTCGGTCACGTGGTCCTGCCAGGCGCCGATCGCGTGCAAGGTGCGCTGTACGGCGTCGTCGGAGGAGCGGCCGAGGCCCGGGGTCAGGGCCAGCCGGTCGCCCGCGCCCGCGCGCTGCCGCCAGCGCGCGACGACCTCCTCCGCGGCCCGCTGACCAGCAGAGTTGATCATGCTTTCGAGCGCGGTCCTGATCGCCTCTCTGAGCGCGCGCAGCCGCTGCGGCCCCCGCGGGTTGCCCTTGCCGCCCCTGCGGAGCTGCAGGGTGCGGATCAGGTCGCCGGATCCCGCGAAGTCCTGCCAGCGGGCCAGCACCTCGCCACGGAGCAGCGAGCCGTTCCTGGTGGCCTCGTCGATGTCGGCCAGCGCGCCCATGTAGGCGGCGTCCACGTCGGAGCGCAGATCGGCGCGCAGCGCCACCTGCGTTTCCAGATGCCTGGCCAGGGCGGGCACCCGGGTCCTGAAGCTGTCCAGGACGCCGTTCAGGGTCGCCTTGACGGCCGCCGCCCGCCGCCCGTCGTCCACGGAGAGGTCGGCGAGCCACATGCGCAGCTCGGTGACCTCCTTGTCGGGAAGCCGCCCGTCGGTGACCGCCGTCTCGTTGATCACGAACCGCACGGCGTCGGCAAGGCCGTACTCGTCGAGCATCCGGCCGAAGTGCTTCACGATGACGTCACGGGACTTCGCCGGCACCCGGGAGAGCACGATGACCAGGCGCGCGCCGCGTTCCTTGGCCAGCCGCAGCAGGTTCCACGAGGGCGCGTCGGCGTACCGGGACGCGGTGGTCACGAAGACCCACAGGTCGGCCGCGTCGAGCATGCGGTGGGCGATCTCGTGGTGCTCCTCGACGACCGAGTCGATGTCCGGCGTGTCGAGCAGCGCCACGCCCGGCGGAAGCCGTTCGGTGGAGGACAGCACGATGCTGTCCACGCCCGCGCCCTTGGCGGGCCGGTCCAGCCGGGTCAGCCCGCCGAGCAGGTCGCCCTCGGCGAACCACTCGTGGTCGTCGGGGTGGCAGACGAGCACCGGCGTTCCGGTGGTGGGGCGGCGTACCCCCGTCGCGCTCACCCGCTGTGCGGCGAGCGTGTTGACCAGCGTGGACTTGCCCGCCCCGGTGGAGCCCGCGATGACGATCAACGCGGGGGCGGTGCTCATGTGCACGCGCGGGATGACGTAGTCCTCGAGTTGGGCGAGCACCGCGGCCTGCGCCTTACGGGCCTCCTCCGCCCCCGGCACGTCCAGGCCGAAGTGCAGGTCCTCGACCGCCACGCGGAGCTGGTCGAGCGACTCCGTCAGCGCCGTGGACACCGGATCCGGCAGCGGAACCGCGCGTACCCGGCCCTCCGGAGCCTCCTCGAGCTCGTCCTCGGTGTACTCGGTGTGCGGGTCGTGCCCGCTGTTCTCGGTGGACTCGGTGGACTCGGTGGACCCGGTGCGCTCCGTGTGTCCGGCCCGCTCGTCGTCCGAAAGGTCGTCCGGCCCTTCAGCGGTCTCCTGGAGGTCTGTGGGTGCTCCAGGCTCCTCGATCGCCTCGCGCCACTCGACGTCCCCCGCGTCGTCGACGTTCCCGGGCTCGGCCGCGACCAGGGCGACGTCGATCTCCTGAACGGCTTCGATCTCCTGGACGGCTTCGGTGTCCGGGGGGACTTCGGTGTCCTCGACCTGTCCGGTCCACCCGTCGGTCCCGAACCGCCCGCCCTCTTCGGACCGCTCGACATCGCGGAGGACATCCGGGGCGTCGAAGACGTCGGCACTGCCGAAATCGTGGGGCTCGACGCCCTCCGCGTCCGGTTCGCGGGTGTCGGCGCCGATCGCGTCGGTACCGGACACGTCGATGCCGGTCAGATCCGTGCCGGTAGTGCCGGTAGCGCCGGGCTCGTCGGAGTCGATGGAGTCGATGGAGCCGACGGGCGCAGGCTCGGCGCCTTCGTGCGGGCTTCCCTCGTGTACGGCGTCGCCGCCGGCGCCCGCCACATGTTCGGCGCCAGCCGCGTACCCGATCTCCTCGACCGCGCTCGCCTGCGCGGCGTCGTCCGGCCGTTCGGCGTCCTGCGGGTGATCGGCACGCGCGGGCGGCTCGGTGCCCGGGTCGTGCGGGGCGCCGTCGACCGTGCTCACCGCGGGTTCGGCGTCGTCCCCGATGGTCGCCGCGGACGTGCTCTCGATGAGCGCACCTTCCACCCCGTCACCGTGGTCGCCTTCCGGGTCCGTGGGTACGGCGGCCACACCGGAGTCGGCCGGCGCATCGGGCTCGGCGGGAGTGTCCGACATCCCGACGATCTCGGAACCGGTGTTCTCGCCGCTCGCGGCCTCTTCACCGCTCGCGGGTTCCTCGGCGACGCTCTCGTCGATCGCGTGAGGCGCGTCGGCGGGGGCGGACGCCCTGGCCGGGTCGGACGACCTGACCGCGCCGAAGGCGTCCCAGCCGGGAATGTCCTCGGCCACGGCGGCGAATCCGGCGCTCACCACCTCGGCCGGGTCCGGAACGTCGGCGGCTCCGGGCGCGACGATGTCGTCCCGCACGGCGCTCGAAGCGGGTCTGGGGGCGAAGGCGTCCCATTCCGCCGAATCCTCCGGCCGCTTGCGCGTGGAGGCGGCATCCCAGAGCGAGCCCCCTCGTTCTGAGGCCTCCTGGGCGAAGCCGTCCGTGGCAGAGGTGTTCCTCGCGGGTGTGTCCCAGACGGACGGCTCGCCCCCCGGGGTCTGCCGGATGAGGATCTCGCGCGCGGACGCGTCCCAGACGGACGACTCCCCCGCCGGGGCCCCCGCCGCGGAGCTCCCAGGCACGGGGCTCCCAGGCACGGGGCGCTCAGATCCAGGGCTCTTCGGCTCTGCGCTCTCGGGAGCGGACGGGGCGGGAGCTCTGGGCGGCTCCGGTGGGCCGGCGGTTCTCGGCGTGCCGGGGTGACCGCCGAGCGGCGACGTCCGCCGGGGCTGCTGCGCGGCGAAGGCGTCCCATCCCGGCGTGGCCCACGCGGTGCGGTCGCCGATGCCGCCGGGGCGGTCGGGCTCGCCCGCGCCGGTCGTCTCGGAGCCGCTGGTGTCCCTGGCCGCGAAGGCGTCCCAGCGGTCGCCCGTGTCCGCGGCGGAACCGCCGGCGGGGGTGGCCGGTCGCACCGCGAAGCCATCCCAGCTGTCACCGGTGTCCCATTCCGGACGGGTATCGCCGGCGGCCGGTACGGCGGAGCCGGTCGCGCCCCCCTGTCCCCCTCCGGACCGTCCCCCGTCGGAAGGGTCGGTGTCCCGGATGGGGCGGAACGCGATGGTCTGCTCCCCCGGCGTCTCCGGATGCTCATCGGTGTGATCGATGGCCTGCTCCTCGTTCTTCTCGGCGTGGCCGGACCGGTCGACGGGCCCGTTGTCGGGCGTCTTCCTGGCAGCCGATTTCACGGGATCCGCTCCGCTCGCACCATCTCGATCTCCTGGCCGACTCTGACGACCTCGCCGACGATCACGATCGCCGGGGGCCGTATCCCGGTCGCGGTCGCGCGCTCCGCCACCGTGGAGAGCGTGGCGGCGAGAGCTCTTTGGGTGGGAAGAGTACCGTCCTGCACCACCATCACGGGAGTTTCCGGCGAACGTCCGTCTCGTACGAGCGCGTCGGCGATCTCCGCGATCCGCTCGACGCCCATCAGCAGTATCAGCGTTCCCTGGGATCTCGCCAGACCCGCCCAGTCGACCGTCGATCTCGGGTCGCCGGGCGCCACGTGGACGGAGATCACGTGGAACTCCTGGCTGACCCCTCTGTGCGTGACGGGCACGCCGGCGGCGGCGGGCACCGCGACCGCGCTGGTGACGCCGGGAACCACGGTGACCGGGATGCCCGCGCGGGCGCAGGCGATCATCTCCTCGCCGCCGCGCCCGAAGACGAACGGGTCGCCGCCCTTGAGCCGGACGACGAACTTGCCCTGTCTGGCGTGTTCGACCAGCAGCTCGTTGATCCGCTCCTGGGCCAGGTAGCGACCGTACGGGATCTTGGCCGCGTCGATGAGCTCGACGTCGGGCGACAGCTCGTCGAGCAGGCCGCGCGGGGCGAGCCGGTCGGCCACGACGACGTCCGCCTGGGCGAGGAGCTGGCGGCCGCGGACGGTGATCAGGCCGGGATCGCCCGGTCCTCCGCCGACGAGCGCGACGCCGACGGGCTTGCCGCGGTGTCGCCGCGCGTCGACCGTGCCGTCCCTGAGCGCGTTGACGACCGCGTCGCGGATGCCGGCTGCCCTGCGGGGGTCACCCCCGGCGGTGACCGCGACACCGATCTCGCCGACCCGGCCGCTCGCGGGCGTCCAGGCGGCGGACGCCTCCTTGTCGTCGGCGCGTACGCACCAGATGCGCTTGGCCTCGGCCTCGGCGGCGACCGCCGTGTTCACCTCGCGCCGGTCGGTGCAGACGTGCACGAGCCATGCCGCGTCGCAGTCGCCGACCTGGTACGGCCGGCGCTCCCAGATGATCCGGCCGTCGGCGATCAGGTCGTCGAGGGCCGGGGTGGCGCTGGGCGAGACCAGGGTGACCGACGCCCCGGCGTCGAGCAGCGCGGGGATCCTCCGCTGGGCGACGCGGCCGCCGCCCACGACCAGGACCCGCCGTCCGTCCAGGCGAAGGCCAAGCAGGTAGGGCGCCATGACCCCTATCTCCCTAATGCGTCAAGCGTGCTCTGTTAGGAGGCAAATTTACCGGTTGACCGGTGACCGGCGGCTCAGCGGATCAGGCTTCGTCGAACGGGGCGGACGCCGACGTCCGCGCGGTAGATCCTACGGCAGAGCCGTCATCCCTCTTTTTCCGTCACACCGGCGGAGTCGAAGGTGGCGACCTCGTGCATCACGCGTACGGCGGCGCTGACGATCGGGTGGGCGAGCAGGCCGCCGGTACCCTCGCCGAGGCGGAGTTCGAGGTCCACGAGCGGCCGCAGGCCGAGGTGGTCGAGCGTGGCCGCGTGGCCGGGCTCGGCCGAGCGGTGTCCCGCGACGCAGTAGCCCGCGACGGCGGGAGCGAGGGCCACGGCGGCGAGCGCGGCGGATCCGGCGATCACGCCGTCGAGGATGACCGGCACCCGCGCCGCGGCGGCGCCGAGGATGAACCCGGCGATGGCGGCGTGCTCCAGCCCTCCGACGGCGGCGAGCGCCCGGAGCGCGTCCTCGGGCCGCTCCGGCGTGAACCCGTCGGCCGCCCGCAGCCGGTTGACCTCCAGCGCCCGGCGCACGATGCCGATCTTGTGCTGGTGGGTGGCGTCGTCGATGCCGGTGCCGCGGCCGGTCACCTCGGCGGCGTCACGGCCGGTGTAGGCGCAGATGAGCGCGGCGGACGCGGTGGTGTTGGCGATGCCCATGTCCCCGGTGATCAGGCAGCGGGCGCCGGCCTCGATCAGTTCCCCGGCCACGTCGACGCCCACCCGCAGGGCGGCGGCGGCCTGCTCCGTGGTCATGGCGGGGCCGGCGGACAGGTCGGCCGTGCCGTACGCGATCTTGTGGGCGCGCAGGCCGGACGCGGCGGGCAGGTCGGCGGCGACGCCGACGTCCACCACGGTCACGGAGGCGCCGACCGAGGCGGCGAAGGCGTTGGCGACGGCCCCTCCGGCCAGGAAGTTGGCCACCATCTGGGTGGTGACCTCCTGCGGCCACGGGGAGACGCCCTGGGCGTGGACGCCGTGGTCGGCGGCGAAGATCGCGAGTGCGGCGGGCACCGGCATCGGCGGCGGGCAGACGCCCGCGGCTCCGGCGAGCCGTACGGCGACATCCTCGAGCGCGCCGAGCGCGCCGCGCGGCTTGGTGAGCCGGTCCTGGTGCTCCCTGGCCCGTGCCATGGCGTCCTGGTCGGCCGGGCGGATCGCCGAGATCGTCTCATCAAGCGGTGTCACGCGTGTACTCCAATGTCAGACGGGGGTGGGGATCTCCGACTCGGGCTCGTCCCTGGTCATCCGCTCGACGGCCAGTGCCTGCGTGAACCGTCGGCGGGCGGTCCAGGCTTCCGGGTCGGCGGCGCCGGACAGGGCCTCCTCGTACCGGTCGATGACGACGTCGGCCAGGCCCTCGCAGTCGCCGATGACCTCGGCGCAGCGGATGTCCAGGCCCTCGTGGTTCGCGCCGTACGCCAGGGCCTGGGCCCAGATGCGCTCCAGGACACCACCGGCGAACAGCAGGTACGGCAGGACGATCACGCGCTTGGCGCCGAGTCTGCGGCAACGCTCCAGGCCACCGGGGACTCCGGGCCTGTTGTGCGAGACGTAGGCGGTCTCGACGGTCAGCATGTCGGCCGCGTGCTCTTCCCAGAACAGCCGGGAGACCCGGTGCACCTCGGCGTTGACGGCGGGGTCGGCGGCGCCGTGGCCGACCAGGACCACGGCGGTCTCGGCGGGGTCGATGTCTTCGGGGGTCTCGTCGGTGACGAGTCTCGGCATGTCGGCCTGGGCGTCGGCGAGCCGCTCGGCGAGCAGTTCGAGCACGCGGGGGTCGGGGCCGAGCGGCCGGGCGAGGTCGAACTCCAGCGTCGGGTGGCGCTCCTGCTCCAGCGCCATCGTGCCGGGGATGTCGCCCAGGGCCTCGCGGTCGCCCGTGAGGCTGAGCGGCAGCGCGATGACGTGGTGGTGACCGTGCGCGATCAACGAGGAGACGGAGTCGCTGAGCTGGGGCCTGGCCTTCGTGATGAAGCCTCCGGTGACCTCGGCGACGCGCCGGTCGAGCCGGCAGCGGAGCCGATGGACGAACCTGCCGAACTCGGCGACGCCGGTCTCATCGTGGGTCCCGTGCCCGACGAGCAGCAGCGGCGGTTTCATCTGCCTGATCTCCTATGCCTTGACCTGCGGATTTGTAATCCGGCTCGCGAGGATAGCCGACGGTGCCGACGGCGGGCACTGCTCGCGCCGTAGGCAGAGGTCAGGAGGGCGAGACGATCAGTCGGCCGGTAGCCGCTCCGAACGTAGGAAATTTCATTGCATTTCCCCTTTGAGCACACTGAACATTACGGCATCGGACCGCCCTCCGGGCACCGGAACGGCCTGTCTGAGGACGCCTTCCTGGACGAATCCGGCCTTCTTGGCCACCGCCCGGCTGGCGTGGTTGCCGGTCGCGACGACCAGCTGGACACGATGGAATCCGAGGGTCAGGAGGTGCTGGGTGACGATCCGCGTGGCCTCGGTGGCGTAGCCCAGCCTCCGCGCCCACGGCGACGTCCAGTACCCCACCTCCACGTCGCCGCGCTCGCGGTCGGCCCGCTGTACGCCGATCGCCCCCGCGAGCCGCCCGCCGTCCCGGGGCTCGATCGCGAAGTTGGCGCCGGATATGCCGTTCGTGTGGGCCAGGCGGGTGCACCACTCCACGGCTCGTTCGAGGGTGTAGCCGGCGGCCCAGGGCATCCAGCGGCCGATCTCGGGGTCCTCCGTGACCGCGGCGAGCACGTCGAAGGCGTCCCGCTTGGCGAACGGCCGCAGGAGCACGCGCTCGCCGCCGAGCCGGCTGTCGAAGACGGTACGGCCGTCGCCGCGCAGCAGGCCGAAGACCACCAGGTCGTGCGGGCCGTCGTCCTCGAACCCGGCGCCGCGCAGCACGCCCTCCCGGATGAAGCCGGACTTCTCCGCGACCCGGATGGAGGCGGTGTTGTCGAGGTTGGCGCGCAGTTCGACCCGGCGGATCGCCCCCGCGCCGAGCACCCGGTCGGTGAGACCCCGGACCGCCTCGGGGGCGAATCCCCGCCCCCGGTAGTTGGGGCGCACGCCGTACCCGACCTCGGTGGTGCCGGCGCCCCACTGGGTCTTGAACAGGCTGATGGCCCCGACGATCACACCCCTCGCCTCCATCGCGAGGTGGATGCCCTGGCCGGAGCGCCACAGTTCGTGCACCCCCTGGGAGAGCCAGGGAGCGATGCCGAGGGGGTGGCCGGGGGCGCCGGGCGGCAACCCGGTGGTGTGCCCGCGCTCCTTGATGATCTCGCTCACCTGCCCGGCGTCGCCGGGGCCGAAGGGCCGCAGCACGAGCCTCTCCGTCGTGATCGTGAGGCGCTCGTCAAACACGGATTCCCTCCGGACGCGATGTTTGGGGGAGACGGGACGGGTACGGGCCTCCACATGACCCGATTCGGGAGGTGAGGTCATGAGTATCCGACGCGGCAGCGACGAGCACGGCCCCCGCATGGACGACGAGCAGAAGCATGAGACGGAGGGTCTCACACGCGGCGGCGGCACGGCTCACGCGGAGGAGTCGAAGGAACCGGAGCCGACGCGGCACGCCGCGGAGGACGTGCCACCGGGTCGGCGGCCTCCTGGATCCGAGCCGGGAACGCACTCCCGCATCACCCCCGCGGATGTCGAGCGCCGGAGCCATCTGGCGCAGTGGCTGAGCGACGCCGAGTACCCCGCGAACCGCGAGAACCTGCTGGCCCACGCCGAGACGAAAAGCGCTCCCGACGCGGTGATCGAAGCCGTGCGCCAGCTTCCGGAACTCAAGTTCCACAACGTCGGCGAGGTGGCCGAGGCTCTCGGACTCGGGGTCGAACGCCACCGCTGCTGAGGGGAGGCCCCGTGAGGCTGGACTCACTCCGTCATCTTTACGAGCGCCCGGGGCCGTTCGCCTCGGTCTACCTCGAAACGGCCCGTACGACCGAGGAGGTGGCGAACGCGCTCGAACTGCGCTGGCGACGGATCGACGAGGAATTGGCCAGGGCCGGAGCCCCCGCCGAGTTGCGCGGGGCCGTCGGCGAGCTGGTCGCGGACCCGCTGGAGGCCGCGCCCGGACGGGCCGTGTTCGCCGAGGGTTCGTCCGTCGCGCTGACCGAGCCCCTGGCCGCGCCGCCCCGGCGCGAGATCGCCCGCTGGTCGCCGCTGCCCCACGTGGTGCCGATGCTGGCCCAGCGCGGGGAGGCCGTGCCGCACCTCCAGGTGCTCGCCGACCACGCGGGCGCCGACGTGATCGTCTCCTGTGGCGGGCCGAAACGTGAGCTGTCGGTCGAGGCCGCCGACTGGCCCATCCAGAAGACCGGCCAGGGGGGACGGTCACAGACCCGGTACGAGCGGGACGCCGAGGAGACCTGGCGGCTCAACGCGGTCGCGACCGCCGAGGTGATCGACAAGGAGTCACACGGCATCGGCGCGGAGGTCATCGTGCTGGCGGGCGAACCGCAGACCCGTCACATGATCATGGAGGCTCTCGGCAAGGACACGGCCGGGCGCGTCGTGGTCGCCGAGCGCGGCAGCCGCGCTCCCGGATCCGCGAGTGAACCGTTCCAGGCGGAGGTGGATCGCGCCCTCGCCGCGTGGGTGCGCAAGGGCGGAGCCGCGCTGCTCGCCGCCTACCAGGCGGGGCCGTACGCGACCGGGCTGGCCGAGACCGCGCGGGCGCTGCGCGAGGGGCGGGTGCGGACGCTGCTGCTGCGGGACGACCCGTCGGCCGACGCCACGCTGTGGATCGGCCCGGAGGGGAACCAGCTCGCGGCCGATCCCGGCGAGCTGAGCGACCTGGGCGTCGAGCTGCCGATGGAGGAGCGGGCCGACGCCGCGCTGGCCCGCGCCGTCGCCGTGACCGGCGCCGAGCTCTGGTTCGTGCCGGAGCTCGACTCTCCCGACGGTGTCGGCGCGGTGCTCAGGTTCTGATCACGGGCGTCGTGGTCGTCAGCCGTGGTCGTCAGCCGTGGTCGTCAGCGGGCGATCACGACTTCGAGGGTCCGCGGGCCGTGCACGCCTTCGACCCGGTTGAGCTCGATGTCGCTGGTCGCCGACGGGCCGCTGATCCAGGTCAGCGGCCTTTCGGGGGACAGGCGGGCGACGGCGTCCGGCACTCCGGCCACGATCTGCCCGGCGCCGACCACGCACAGGTGGTAGTCCGGGAGCAGCGTCAGCGCCCGCCGTCCCTGGCCGGGCCCGGCGTCGAGGACGATCGTCCCGGTCTCCGCGATCGCCACGGCGCATCCGGTGATCGCACCGTCCACGCCGTCGAGGTCGGCCGCGCTCAGCTCGGGATCGTCCCCCACCGTGGCGTACGGCTCACGGTCGCGCGACTCACGCTCCAACCAGGCCGGTGGGAGGCCGTCCGGCACGACGAGGCGCCCGATCTTCCTGCGGGTGAGCGCCTCCTCGACCACGGAGGCGATCTCGGCCTCGGGCACCACGTGGACGATCGCGCGGTAGTCGCGGAGCCGCTCGGCGAGCAGGTCGATCAGGCGGTCACCGCCTGCCGGGGTCACGTCGCCGGTCACGCCACGGTAGGCGCGCGGCACCTCGACGTCGGGGGCGCCCGCGACGGCGCTGCGGACGCGGGCGAGGATCAGGTCGCGCGAGTTCATCGGTCGCCTCCACCGGTACGGTCCCACCAGTCGCGGAACGATTCACGAGGGATATCCGGTATGTCGCGGGTATCGGTCCAGGCGGACATCGGACCGGGCAGGCGCTTGGGCACGAACCGGCGCAACCTCCCGCCTGCCCGCTGCGCCCGCGCCAGCCGTTCCGGCCGGTTGAATATCCACCCGGCGGCGGCCATGCCGAGACGCTCGGCGCGCGGGTGGCGGGCCTTGGCCCGCAGATCGACCAGCACCTGCGGGATGTCGATGGCCACCGGGCACACCTCGTAGCAGGCTCCGCACAACGACGACGCGTACGGGAGCGACCGGTCCAGCTCGGAATCCAGGCCGCGGAGCTGGGGGGTGAGGATCGCCCCGATCGGCCCGGGATAGACGGATCCGTACGCGTGGCCGCCCGCGCGCTCGTACACCGGGCAGACGTTGAGGCAGGCGGAGCAGCGGATGCAGCGCAGCGCCTGGCGTCCGACCTCGTCGGCGAGGACGTCGGTGCGGCCGTTGTCGAGGAGCACGAGGTGGAACTCCTGGCCCTCGGCGGCGCCGGTCCAGGTGGAGGTGTAGGGGTTCATCCGCTCCCCCGTCGAGCTCCTGGGCAGGAGCTGGAGGAAGACCTCCAGGTCGCGCCAGGACGGCAGGAGCTTCTCGATGCCGACGACGCTGATCAGCGTCCGGGGCAGGGTGAGGCACATCCGGCCGTTGCCCTCGGACTCCAGGACGACCAGGGTCCCGGTCTCGGCGATCATGAAGTTGGCCCCGGAGATCGCGACCTTGGTGGAGAGGAAGCGTTCCCGCAGGTGCAGCCGGGCCGCCTCGGCGAGCGCGCGGGGCTCGTCGGTCAGGCCCTCCGGCGCCGGGCGGCCCCACTCGCCCATCCGCTCCTGGAAGATCTCGCGGATCTCCGCGCGGTTCCGGTGGATCGCCGGGACCAGGATGTGCGAGGGCCAGTCGTCGCCGAGCTGGACGATCAGCTCGGCCAGGTCGGTCTCGTACGCGGTGACGCCCTCGGCGGCGAGGGCCTCGTTCAGCCCGATCTCCTGGGTGGCCATCGACTTGACCTTGACCACCTCGGTCTCGCCGGTGGCCTTGACCAGGCCGGCGACGATCCGGTTGGCCTCGTCGGCGTCCCTGGCCCAGTGGACGTGGCCGCCCGCGGCGGTGACCGCCTCCTCGATCTGGACGAGGTAGCGGTCCAGGTTGCGCAGGGTGTGGTCCTTGATCGCCTTGCCGGCCTGGCGGAGCTCCTCCCAGTCGGGCAGCTCGCCGACCACGCTCGCCCGCTTGTCGCGGATGGTGTGCGTCGCCTTGCGCAGGTTGAACCGCAACTGCGAGTCGCGTACGGCCTTCGCGGCGTTGGAGGGAAAGCTCCGCTGGAGCGCTCTGGCGGGCATGCCGAGGAAGGTGCGGGTCACGGCTCCGTCACCTCCGTCGCGGCGAGGATCTCGGCCAGATGCATGATCTTGACTCCGGTCTTCTGACGGGTGAGCGTTCCCCCGATGTGCATCAGGCAGGAATTGTCGGCGGCGCACAGGACTTCCGCCCCCGTGGTCATGACATTTCCCACCTTGTCGGCACACATCGCGGCGGAGATATCAGGATTTTTCACAGCAAAGGTGCCGCCGAAGCCGCAACATTCCTCGGCGCCGGGCAGCGGCACGAGGTCCAGGCCCCGGACGTTCCGCAGCAGTCGCAGCGGCCGGTCCCCCAGGTGCAGCCCGCGCAGGGAGTGGCAGGTGGGGTGGTAGGTCACCCGGTGCGGGAAGTACGCCCCCACGTCGGTCACGCCGAGCACGTCGATCAGGAACTCGGAGAGCTCGTACACCTTCGGCACCACCGCGCCGGTGGCGGCGGGCGCCAGTTTCGGATACTGCTCGCGCACCATGGCGCCGCACGAGCCCGAGGGCACGACCACGGCGTCGTAGCCGCCGAAGACGTCCGCGAAGTGGCGCGCGAGCCGTACGCCCTCCTCGCGGTAGCCGGTGTTGACGTGCATCTGCCCGCAGCAGGTCTGCGCCCGGGGGAACGCGACGTCGACGCCGAGGCGGCGGAGCAGCGTCACCGTCGCCTTCCCCGTGCCGGGGAAGAGCGTGTCGTTGACGCAGGTGATGAACAAGGCGACCCGCACGTACGGCTCCCGCATGTATGGTCGGACCAAATATGGTCAGACCATACACCCGGCATGGCGGGCTCCATTCGAGGAGGACAGGACGTTGAGCGACGGCGATCGTTCGCAGGAAGCCGGGCGCGGACCGGCGGGCCCCCGGGCGCGGGCCTTCGAAGAGGTCCTGGACCGGATCGAGGAGCGGATCGCCACCGACGGGCTCACCGTGGGCGACCGGCTGCCGGGTGAGCGTCAGCTCGCCGAGCAACTCCGGGTGAGCCGGTCGTCGGTTCGCGAGGCCCTCCGCGCCCTCGCGACGCTCGGCGTGGTGTCGTCCCAGGTCGGCCGGGGCCCGGACGCGGGAGCCGTACTGACCTCCCGGCCGGACAGTGCGCTCACCGACCTGCTCCGCCTCAACCTCGGCCTGTCCACGCTCTCCATGCGCGAGGTCGTGGACACCCGCCTCATGATCGAGCAGTGGGCGGCCGCCCACGCGGCGCGCGACGGCGGAGCCGCGCTGGACGACATGGCCCGCGCCATCGCCGCGATGGACGCCGCCACCACGCCCGAGGAGTTCGTCGAGCACGACATCGCCTTCCACATGGCGATCGCGGCGGCGTCGGGCAACCGGCTCACCTCCGCGATCATGCGGGCGCTGCGCGACGCGGTACGGCGGTACGCGATCGAGGCGGTGCTGCGCCTCGGCGACACCGTGGATCTCCAGGCGGACCACCGGCGCATCCACGACGCCGTCAGGGACGGCGACGCCGCCGCCTCCGTCGTCGCGGTCACCGAGCATCTGGCCCGTGCCTATCCAGGGTAGAACGTGTTCTAATCAGGTTCCATGCGCGCGATGTGATCGAGGAGGATCAGTGGCCGAGGACCTGAGACTGGGACTGAATCTTGGTTACTGGCAGCGGACCGCCGACGACGCGACCGAGCTCGTCCAGGCCGCCGAACGCCTGGGCTACGAGTCGGTCTGGACGGCCGAGGCGTACGGCAGCGACGCCTTCACCCCGCTCGCCTGGTACGGCGCGCGAACCAGCAGGATCAAGCTCGGCACGAGCGTGGCGCAGCTCTCCGCGCGCACCCCGGCGGCGACCGCGATGACCGCGATGACGCTGGACCACCTCACCGGCGGCCGGCTGCTCCTCGGCATCGGCGCGTCCGGTCCGCAGGTCGTCGAAGGCTGGTACGGCCGGCCGTTCGCCCGGCCGCTGGCCAGGACCCGCGAGTACGTCGAGATCATGCGGAAGATCTGGCGGCGGGAAGAACCTGTTACCAACGAGGGACCGCACTACCCGCTGCCGCTGCCCGGCGGCCTGGGCAAGCCGCTGAAGCTGATCACCCGCCCGCTCCGCGACGACATCCCGGTCTACCTCGGCGCGGAGGGCCCGAAGAACGTCGCGCTGGCCGCCGAGATCGCGCAGGGATGGCTGCCGCTGTTCGCCTTCCCCGAGAAGATCGCCGCGATGTACGGCGAGGCGCTGGAGGGGGCCCGGCCGGGATTCGACGTCGCCGCCATGGTCATGGTGCTGGTCACCGACGACGTCAGAGCCGCCCTGGACGGCGTCAAGATGATGCTCACGCTGTACATCGGGGGCATGGGCGCGAAGGCGCGCAACTTCCACGCGGACATCATCGGCCGCATGGGATACGCCGAGGCGGCGGAACGCATCCAGGCGCTCTATCTGGCGGGGCGCAAGGACGCGGCGTTCGCCGCGATACCGGACGAACTGGCCGACGGCATCTCCCTCGTCGGGCCTCCCGGCCGGATCCGCGAGCGCCTGGCACCGTGGCGCGCGAGCCCGGTGACGAACCTGCTGGTCATGGGGCCGCGCGACGAGGAGACGCTGCGGACCGTCCGCGACCTCGTCCTCGGATGACCCCCGCGCCCGACCGGCCGGCGCAGTGGCTCTTTCACCAGCGGGGATCGATCGCCCGGCCAAATGCCGGGAAGTACGTGCCAAACCTTTCTATGGCCTGCGGCAGGCACCGAATCGGCCCCGATTAGCCCAGGTACCAATGGGATACGAGAGAGGCAAGTGACACGGAGGCCGGGGGGAGAAACACATGCGGTCCGCGTCGTCAGAAGTGAGCCGGTCGGCCGTGGCGGTCTACGCGAGCCTCGGCGCCCAGGTCGCCTCGATGGCCGCCCTCGTCGTCTTCGAGCACGTACGCGGGCGGCGGCTGACCCGGGAGATCGCCGCGTTCGGTGGCGATCCGCATGATCCGGCCGCCCACGAGGTGGTCGGGGCGGTGACCGTGTTCGCGCTTCTCATGCTGCTGCTCGCCGCGGCCACGATCACCGCCGCGGTGGCGTACCTGAGCTGGCTGCACCGGGTGCGGCGGAGCGGCTCCGGGCTCTACGCGGTCGGCGCCTGGCTGCTGCCGGGGGTCAACCTCGTGGCGCCGCCGATCATCGCCGACCGCGCCTGGCGGGAGGCGGCGCACGGCCGGGAGAACCGGTCTCGCTGGCTGCCGCTCCTCATCGGCTGGTGGGTGAGCTGGCTGGCGCTGATCTGGCTGGTCCTGATCAGGCTCCCGCGGACCCACAGCCAGGCCGACCTGACGGGAGCGGGGCTGCTCGAACTGGTGACCGCGGCGGTCGCCGCCGCGCTGTGCGCCGTCACCGTCCACCGGATCACCCGGCTCAGGACCGTCAGGACGCCGGCCGCGCAGGCCGACGCCGGACGTCATCGCCTGCGCGTACGGGTGGGGCCCGAGCTGCCGGAACTCGCATGCCAGAGCCGGCGCTGGGGCTCGGTGGGATGGGCCAGGAACGCCGCGGCGTCGCGCGCCCCCGGAGTCGGGCCGATGTCGGAGTAGGGCGAGAGCCGGTAGCCGTTGTCGTACTCGATGCGGCGCCCGCCCACGCCGCCGCCGGACTCCGGCCTCTCGTCCAGGCGGGCGCGTACGGCGGCGATGCCGCCATGGGGCTCCGGGGCACGCCACAGCTCGTCGAGGTCGACGAGGTTCCAGCAGTGCAGGGCGCGCAGCGAGACGGCCCGCGCGCCGGTACGCCGGACCACCCCCCTCGCGACCAGCAGCCAGGACCCGAACACGGTCGCCGCCGTGTGCGCCTGCACCGACTCGAAGAACGTCAGGTCGATCGGACCGGTGGAGTCGTCGAGGGTGAGGAAGATGACCCGCTGGCCCGAGCGCACGGCGGGCGTCTGGGTGGCCACCTTGACCCCGGCGACCAGGATCTCCGCGCCGTTCCGCTGCCTCAGCAGGTCTCTCGACCGGACCACGCCGATCGCGTCGAGCAGTTCCTCGTGGAAGCCGATCACATGCCGGCTGACGTCCATGCCGAGGACGGCGAGCTCCGCCTCGACCACCTCCGCCTCGGTCATCTCCGGCAGCTCGCCGGGGATGACCTGCTCGGTGAACCCCATCGGAAGCTGCACGGCCGTCGCGTCCCGCCTGGCCGCCACTCCGGCCGACGAGGACCGGTCGAGCGCTCCGACCTGGGCGATCAGGTCCCTCCTGGTCAAGCTGCCCGGCCGCCACCGGGGGCCGCCGGGGCGCAGGCCGTACATGGCGTCGAGGCCGCCGACCTCCACGATCCGCTCGGCGACGGGCCGTGACGGGCGGGCCCGCTCCCAGAAGTCGGCCATCGAGGTGTACGGCTGGCCGGCGACCATCCGGGCGACCTCGGCCTCGCTGACCCCGCGCACCGCGGAGAACGGCACGCGCAGGCCGTATCCCCTGCCGATCTCCGGGTCCCGTTCGCCGTCGGGTTCCGTGGCGGGTCCGCCGCCGGGTTCCAGGTCACCGGGCCGGACGCGGAGGGCCAGCGGCTCCCCGGTCTTCTCGATCCGCCAGTCCCTGCCGGAGTGGTTGACGTCCAGGGCCAGGATGTCGACGCCGCACCGGCGGGCCTCGTCGAGGATCACGCGGCTGGGATACATGCCGGGCTCGTGGGTGAGCACGCCCGCGAAGAAGGCGGCCGCGTGGTGCCGCTTGAGCCACGCCGACTGGTAGGTGGGCAGCGCGAACGCCGCGGCGTGCGCCTTGCAGAACCCGAACGCGCCGAACGCGTCGAGGATCTTCCACGCCTTCTCCACCGTGGCGGGATCGAAGCCCCGCTCCCCGGCCAGCGGCACGAACCAGTCGCGGACCGCCTCCCTGCCCTGCGGGGTGTCGAGGGCACGGCGGGCCTTCTCGGCCTCGGAGAGCCCGCATCCGGTCATGACGTCGATGACCTTCAGGACCTGCTCGTGGAAGACGACCACGCCGTGGGTCTCCCGCAGCGGCTCGCGCAGCTCCTCGTGGGCGTACGACGGCCGCCGGAAGCCGTGCCTGGCCTCGAGGTACGGCGTGACCATGTCGGAGTTGACCGGGCCCGGCCGGAACAGCGAGATGTCCACGATCAGGTCGTGCATCGTGCGGGGCTCCAGCTTGGCGACCAGCTCCCGCTGGCCGGGCGACTCGATCTGGAAGCAGCCGATCGTGCGGCCGGAGCAGATCATGTCGTAGGTGTCGGTGTCGTCGCGAGGAACCCCGTCCAGCTCGATCCGCAGGTCGTCGACCCGCTCGATCTCATCGAGCGCGTGGGCCATCGCGGACTGCATGCGCACGCCGAGCACGTCCAGCTTGAGCAGGCCCGCCTCCTCGACGTCGTCCTTGTCGAACTGCGACATCGGGAAGTCGAGCAGGCTGCGCTCCACCGGGGTGCGGTCGCGCAGCGTGGCGTTGCCGACCAGCACGCCGCAGGGGTGCAGCGCGATGTGCCGGGGCAGCCCGTCGAGCTTCTCGGCCAGCCGGAACACCGTCTCCAGCGACCGGTCGTTCAGCCCGCTGTCGCGCAGCTCGGGCAGGTCGGTCAGGGCGGCCCTGATCTGCTTGGCGCGGATGTGCGGGAACGCCTTGGCGACGGCGTCGACCTCGTGCGGGGGCAGCCCCATGGCCGCGCCGACCTCCCTGATCGCGCTGCGGGCGCGGTAGGTCTCCATCATGGAGACGCAGGCCACCCGCGCCTCGCCGTACCGGCCGAGGATCGCGCGGTAGCAGTCGAGCCGGCGCGCGGACTCGACGTCCACGTCGATGTCCGGCAGTCCGTGGCGGCCCTCGGACAGGAAGCGCTCCATCAGCAGGCCGTGTTCGAGCGGGTTCACCTCTCCGATGCCGGTGAGGTAGGTGACCAGGCTGCCCGCGCCGGAGCCGCGGATCGCGCAGCGCACACCCATGTCGCGGATCATGTCGGTGATGCCGGCCACCGCGACGAAGTAGCCGGACAGCCGCTTCCTCTCGATGATGTCCAGCTCGGCGGCGAGCCGGTCCCTGGCCTCTTTCGAACGTTCCATTCCCCGGCGGCGCAGGCCGTCGTCGCAGCGGTTCCGCAGCATCGGGACCGGATCGCCGCCGATCTCCGGCAGGTGCAGCGCGCCCGGCGGGTCGGACAGGAGCGGGACGATCTCGACCGGATCGAGCGCGCACCTCTCCGCGACGTGACGCGTCTCCGCCAGGAGGCGGACCATCCGGTTCCGGTCGCCGCCGCAGACCCGGGCCGCCACCGGGCCCATCTCCTCGCCGCTCTTGAGGTACGCCTGCGTGGAGGGCTCCAGGTGCCGGACGTGCAGCGGGGCGAGCCTGCGCGCGGCGTCCAGCACGTTGCCCACCTGGTGGCCTGCGGTGTCGAGGTGGCGCACCGCGTTGGTCAGCACGGCGGGGACGCCCGCCGAGTCGGCCAGGCCGATCATCCGGGCGGCGATGTTCGCGTCGCGGTAGCCGTAGTGGTCGGTCACCTCGACCACGACGTCGGGCACCGCCGCGCGCCAGGCGGCCAGCAGCGTCCTGGCCTCGTCGTCGCGCTGTCCGGCCGCCGCGTGCCCGACATCGGACCTGGGCCCGAGCAGCACCGTCAGCCGGGCGTCGCCCGGGGGGCCGCACGCGTGCTCGGCCACCATCTCGCGCGTCACATACGGCTCGCCGCGCTCTCCCACGTGGTGGGCGGCGGTGACGAGGCGGCACAGGTGGCCCCAGCCGTCCGCGCGGGCCAGGACGACGATCCGCCACTCGTCCTTGCCCGGGGAACCGTCCCCCTGGGAGCCGCCGCCGTGGGAGCCCTTGCCCCGGGAGTGCTCCTTGGGGCCGAGGACCAGGTCTACCCCGGCGATGGGGGCGAGGCCCTCGGCATGACACGCCCGGATGTGCTTGATCGCGCCGTAGAGGCCGTCGCGGTCGGTCAGCGCGAGCGCGTCCATGCCGTGGGCGGCCGCGCGGGCGACCAGGGCGGGCGGGAACGCCGTGCCGTACCGGAGGGAGTAGGCGGAGGCCACGTGGAGGTGGACGAAGGAGCCCATCAGTCCCACGCCCTCAGCAGCAGCCAGCCGCCGCTCGCGGTGTCGAAGCGCAGCTCGTAGGTGCCGACGCCGGTGGTCGCGCCGGCCTCGACCCGCCAGAACCGCCGCTCGCCCGGGTCGGTGTCGGAGGTCTTCCACCACTCGCGGGCCACCACCCAGTGATCCTGCACCTGGCGGATCGCGTAGAGCCGGTCACGCCAGACGAACTGGGCGGGCCGGTCGTCCCGGATCCACACCTCGATCGGATCACCATAAAGTCTGCTCAAGACGGATCTTCCCCCCATGGTCGGCGCCCGGGGGAAGGCGGGCGCAACGTGCTACTTCGAACATATGTTCTCAGAAGATCGACCGCAACTCGGGCCGGAACCGCGCCGAGATCCGTTCACAAAGCGCCACCGTCCCGGGCCCTTCCGTTCACCAAAGCGCAATCTGCCCAGGGCTAACTGGGTCTGGTTTGTTGCATTGAGTTCGCCTACGTTCGATCCACGTACGACAGTGGGAGACAAAAGCGTGTCTGCGCGCATCGCCGGCCTCGTGGCCGCCCTGACCATCGCCATCCCATTGAGCGCGGCCTGCGGCGCCGCACCCACCGAGAGCGCGGCCGGCTCCGGAGGGACCGACGCGAAGGCCGCCACCTCTGCCGCCGACTTCGGCGGGCTGGACAAGCTGGCCGAAGCCGCCAAGAAGGAAGGCAAGCTCAACGTCATCGCGCTCCCCCGCGACTGGGCGAACTACGGGGAGCTGCTCGACGCCTTCTCGAAGAAGTACGGCATCACGATCACCAGCGACAACCCCGACGGCTCCAGTTCCGACGAGATCAACGCGGTGAAGACGCTCAAGGGCCAGGACCGCGCCCCCGACGTGCTGGACCTCGGCCAGTCCTTCGCCCTCAGCGGTTCGCAGGAGGGCCTGTTCGCGCCGTACAAGGTCGCGGCGTGGGACAAGATCCCCGACGGGCAGAAGGACCCGAACGGCACCTGGTACAACGACTACGGCGGCTACGTGTCGATCGGCTGCGACGCCAAGAAGGTGGCGAACTGCCCGCAGACGTACGCCGACCTGCTCAAGCCGGAGTACAAGGGCAAGGTCGCCCTGAACGGCGACCCGACCAAGGCGGGCGCGGCCTTCGCCGGCGTCTACGCCGCGTCCCTGGCCAACGGCGGGTCGTTCGACGACATCCAGCCCGGGCTGGAGTTCTTCAAGAAGCTCAAGGCCGCCGGCAACTTCAACCCCGTCGAGTCCACCCCCGCGACCGTCCAGAACGGCGAGACGCCGATCAGCATCGACTGGGACTACCTCAACGCCGGGTACGCCGACCAGTTCGCGGCCAAGGGCGTGGAGTGGAAGGTCGCCGTCCCGAGCGACGGCAAGTACGCCCAGTTCTACGCCCAGGCGATCAACAAGGACGCGCCGCACCCCGCGACCGCCCGCCTGTGGCAGGAGTTCCTCTACAGCACCGAGGGCCAGAACCTCTGGCTCAAGGGCTACGCCCGCGCGGTCCTGCTGCCCGCGATGCAGGCCGACGGCACCGCCGACGCCGCCGTGGTGGCCAAGCTCCCCGCGGTCGAGGGCACACCCACCTTCCCGACCGAGGCTCAGATCAACAAGGCCAAGGAGACCCTCGCCACCGGCTGGGGCGCCGCGGTCTCCGGATGAGCCTTCCCGCGGGTACGGCTTCCGCCCCGGCGCCGGGCCGGAGCCGCAGGAGATCGAGAGGATGGATCGCGACGGTGCCGCTGCTGGCGTTCGTCGCGATCGTCTTCGGCGCCCCACTGGTCGTACTGCTCGGCGGCACGTTCGTCCGCCAGGGGCGGATCACCGGGGAGAACCTGGCCGAATCGCTGCAGGGCGCCTACCTCACCGCGCTGATCGGCAGCGTGAAGCTGTCGGCGACGGTCGCGGTGCTCGGCACGATCCTCGGCACCTTCCTCGCCCAGGCCGTCGTCACCTCGCGGCTGCGCGAGGCCGTCCTCACGGCGTCGGGCGTGCTGGCGAACTTCGGCGGCGTGCCGCTGGCGTTCGCCTGGATCGCCACGCTGGGCAACTCCGGCGTCGTCACCCGCCTCCTCGGACTCGGCGAGCACGGGTGGAGCCTCTACAACTTCTGGGGGCTCACCCTGGTCTACCTGTACTTCTCCGTACCGCTGATGGTCCTCGTCATCACCCCGGCACTGGACGGGCTGCGGCCGCAGTGGCGCGAGGCCGCGCTGAACAACGGCGCGTCCGCCTGGCAGTTCTGGCGGTACGTGGGCGTCCCCGTGCTCACGCCGTCGCTGCTCGGCGGGGTGGTGCTGCTGTTCGGCAGCGCCTTCGCCGCCTACGCCACCGCCGCCGCGATGGTCGGGACCACGGTGCCGCTGGTCACCCTCCAGATCGCCAACGCGCTGACCGGCAACGTGCTGATCGGCCACGAGAACGTGGCGCTCGCGCTGAGCCTCGACATGATCGTGGTGGCCGGGCTGGTCATGGCGGTCTACCTGCCGCTGCAACGCAGGAGCGCTCGATGGCTGCGCTGACACCCGCCCCGATCGCCGGGGAACCGCCCGCCTCCGCCGGGCGCGGGCGCAGGGGACGCCCGCGGGCCTGGCGCGTGGCCGTGCTGACGCTGGCGGCGCTGTACTTCCTGGTGCCGATGGCCGCCTCGTTCTGGTTCACGGTGGACGATCCCCAGGGGTTCAGCGTCGACGCCTACGGCCAGATCTTCTCCGCTCCCGGGTTCGGCTCCAGCCTGCTGCTGTCCCTGGGGCTGGCGGTGGCGACCATCGTGCTCGTCCTGCTGCTCACCCTGCCCGCCATGCTGGCCGTACGGCTGGGCGCGCCGCGGCTGGGACCGGTCCTGGAGGTGGTCTGCACGCTGCCTCTGGTGGTCCCGCCGATCACGTTCGTCGCGGGGATCGGCACCGTGCTGCGGTTCGGGCCGGAATACCTGGCCAGGACGCCCTTCTACCAGACGATCATCGCCATGCAGAACCCCTCCTTCCCGGTGGTGCTCGTGCTCGCGTACGTGGTGCTGACGCTGCCGTTCGTCCACCGGTCCCTGGACGCCGGGCTGCGCGCGATGGACGCGCCCACGCTGGTGGAGGCCGCGCGGAACTGCGGCGCCTCGTGGCCGCACGTCGTGTTCCGGGTGATCGTCCCGAACCTGCGCTCCGCCCTGGCCAGCGCGTCGTTCCTCACGCTGGCGCTGGTGCTCGGGGAGTTCACCGTCGCGCGCCTGCTCAGCTTCCAGCCGTTCCCGGTGTGGATCGTCTACATCTCCGGCTCGCAGGCCCAGGTGTCCGTGGCCGTCTCGCTGTTCAGCCTGCTGCTCACCTGGCTGGTCCTGCTCGCCGTCTCCGTCGCAGGAAGGAAACGTTCATGACCGCGCCCACCACCGGGACCGCCGGCGAAGCCGTCGCGGAGGCCGCCACCGGAGCCAGGGTGGAGTTCCGCGGGCTGTACCGGCGCTTCGGCGGCACCGTCGCCCTCGACGGGCTGGACCTGTCCGTCGAGCCCGGCGAACTGCTCGCCCTGCTCGGCCCGTCGGGATGCGGCAAGACCACCGCGCTCCGCTGCGTGGCCGGTTTCGAGCGGCCCGACGAGGGCGCGGTCCTCGTGGACGGCCGGGACATCACCGGCGTCCCCGCCAACCGGCGCGACGCCGGCATGGTCTTCCAGTCCTACAGCCTCTTCCCGAACCTCAACGCCCGGGACAACGTCGCCTTCGGCCTCCGGGTGCGCAAGGTGCCGGCGGCCCGGCGGCACGCGCGGGCGCGGGAGCTGCTGGAGCTGGTCGGCCTCCCCGCGGTGGGCGAGCGATACCCGCACCAGCTCTCCGGCGGGCAGCAGCAGCGCGTCGCGCTGGCCCGGGCGCTCGCGCTCGAACCCCGGGTACTGCTGCTCGACGAGCCGCTGTCCGCCCTGGACGCCAAGGTCCGCGTCGCGCTCCGCGAGGAGATCCGGCGGCTCCAGCTCTCCCTCGGCATCACAACGATCTTCGTGACGCACGACCAGGAGGAGGCGCTGTCGATCGCCGACCGGGTGGCCGTGCTCCGCGCGGGCCGGCTGGAGCAGGTCGCCGCCCCCGCCACGCTGTACGACCGGCCTGCCACGCCGTTCGTCGCGGAGTTCGTCGGGACGATGAACCACATCCCCGGCACCGCCTCGGGCGACCGGGTCACGGTGCTCGGCCAGACGCTGCCCGTGGACGGCCCCGCCGTACAGGGAGGTGTCGACGTGCTGGTCAGGCCGGAGGCCGTGATCCCCGCTCCGGACTCCGAGGGCACGGCCACGGTCGTCGCCTCCTCCTTCCGGGGCTCGACCGCCCGCCTGCGCGTGCGGCTCGCCGACGGCTCCGAACTGCTGGCCGACGTCCCCGGCCACGACTCGGTACGGCTCGCGCCCGGCGTACAGGTGACCGTCACCCTCGTCGACCGCCCCGTCCTGGTATCCATCGCGGGCGCCGCGAACGCGATATGAACGTTAGTGCGTGGAAACGTTCTGCGAGAGGGAGGACGCGTGACAGTGGCACGAGTACTGGTGGTCGGTCTCGATCCCGCCAAGATCCAGGGCTGGGACCCGGAGCCGGTCCAGGCGGCGTTGGCACGGGGTCGGGCCCGCTTCGACGATCATGGCATCCAGGCCGACTGGTGCCTGGTGGCACTCGACGAGAACCCCGAAGCGGCGATCGTGGAGGCGCTGACCCGCGAAGACCACGTCTGCGTGGTGATCGGGGGCGGCATCCGCACGCACGAGCCGTTGCTCGAACTCTTCGAGAGAGTGGTCAACCTGGTCCGGCAGCACGCGCCCGACGCGGCCATCGCCTTCAACAGCAGCCCCGAGGACTGTGCCGACGCGGCTCTGCGGTGGCTGCGCTGAGAGGAGCAGGCGCTCCTGTCGGTGCAGTGGTTCGAATCTGCCGGGGACCGTGCCGTTCGGGGATGTCACGCCAGGGTGCGCCGGTCCGCGGCCGCCGACGCGGCCCGGAGATCGCCGATTCCCGGGCCGCGGGCGTTCAGCCGGTCACCTGGTCAGGACCATCAGCGTGAAGAAGCCGGTGTACGTGCAGTAGTACGACAGGTACGTCCCCTTCTTCCGCAGTTCCTCGCCCTTCGCCTTGCACTTCGCCTCGGACGAGTAGTTGCCGTACTCGATCCATGTGGACGCGGCGATGGCCGGGGTGCTCGACGTGCCGAAGCCGGTGACCGCGGCCTCGGCGGGTGCCGCCAGCGCGGACCCGGCCGTTGCCAGGGTAATCGCCGCGAACGACGTCGCGGCCAATCTGGTGAGCTTGTTCGACATGAGCGGTCCTTTCGGGGGTAGGAATCGGCCGTTCCCGGCGGGACGAGGGACCGCCCGCACGGGAATCATGATCATAATCACAGCGGCGACCGTAGGTACAGACCACTTGAACCTGCTCCGACGTCGACGCTCGCGGTGGACCGGAAGATCGCCGAATCGGCTCCGGACTTCGGGACGGCCGGCCATCCCGGGAACAAGGGGTGACCGTGCGGGGGTTGGGCACGAGCAAGGAAGTCTCGCAACGGGAGTTTTCATGCGTGCCATAGTCGTCTCCACCCCCGGTGATTCCTCCGCTCTGGAGTACGCCGAGCGGCCGGACCCGGTGCCCGGTCCGGGTGAGGTGCTGGTCCAGGTCGCGGCGAGCGGCGTCAACTTCATCGACGTCTACCACCGGCAGGGGCGCTATCCGCTTCCCCTCCCCTTCGTCCCCGGCTCCGAGGGCGCGGGCACCGTCATCGCGACCGGGGACGGCGTGACGGACCTGGTCGTGGGAGACGCCGTCGGCTGGGCGAGCGTGCTCGGCAGCTACGCCACACGTGCGGTCATCCCGGCGAGCATGGCCGTGCCGCTCCCGCGCGGCCTGTCGCCCGAGCTCGCGGCCGCCGTACTGCTCCAGGGGCTCACCGCCCACTACCTGACCCACTCGACGTACGCCATCCGACCGGGGGACGACGTGCTGGTCCACGCGGCGGCGGGCGGCGTGGGGCTGCTCCTCGTCCAGATCGCCAAGCTGCTCGGCGCCCGCGTGATCGGCACGGTCTCCACAGAGGCGAAGGAGAAGCTCGCCAGGAAGGCGGGCGCCGACGAGGTGCTCCGCTACGCGAACTTCAGCGAGGCGGTCCGCGAGATCACCGGAGCGGGGGTCCACGTGGTCTACGACGGCGTCGGAGCCGCCACGTTCGACGGCTCGCTGGCGGCGCTGCGCCCCCGCGGCATGATGGCGTTGTACGGCGCGGCCAGCGGCCCCGTCCCGCCCTTCGACCCGCAGCGGCTGAACCAGGGCGGCTCGCTGTTCCTGACCCGGCCCTCGCTCGCCCACTACATCGCGACACGCGAGGAGCTGCTCGGCCGGGCCGGCGAGCTGCTCGGCTGGGTCGCCTCCGGCGCGCTCAAGGTGCACATCTCCGAGCGCTACCCGCTGGCCGAGGCCCGCCGGGCGCACGACGACCTGGAGGCCCGCCGTACGACCGGCAAGCTCCTGCTCGTTCCGTAGCTCTGATCTCCCCGGCGGCGGGCCGGTCAGCCCGTCGCCGCGTGGAAGATCAGGATGCCGAGGGAGACGCCCCCCGCGATCGCGACCACGTGCAAAACGATCGACAGGACGCGCACCGCGGTGGGGTTCAAGAGGTGGTTCCGTTCAGCAGGTGCTTCTTCGCTTGGGCGTACTCGGCGTCGTCGAGCCGACCGGCCTGGTGGAGGGCGGCCAGCCGCTCCAGCTCGCCGACCAGATCGTTCGCGGCGGGCGGAGCGGCTGGCCGCCCT
>NZ_JADDIL010000032.1:0-95043 GCF_020826795.1 Microtetraspora sp. AC03309
GTACTGCACTGGGGACGGTGTGGGAGAGTAGGACGCCGCCGGACAATTTTTGTGGGAGAGGGTCACCCTGTCGGGGTGGCCCTTTCTCTTTTTTTGGGGGGTTCCGGGTGCCGGGGCCCCCTTCTTTTTTTGTTGTGTGGGCCGGTCGGTCTGGGTTGGTGGTGTTGTGGGTTTGGGTGGTTCTGTTGTTGGTGGGTTCTGTTTTTGTTTTGCGGGTGTGGTGGTTGCCGTATTCGGGGTAAGCGCTTTCCGGGTGCGTTTTAGGGATTGCGGTGGGAAAGGGGGGCGCGGAGGTGGGGGTTTGTGGAGGCCGGCGTAAGACCGTGCCAGCAACCACCGTGCCAGCAACCACCGCGCCCGCGATGGCCGCGAGAGCGGCATCACCAGAGGCCCGGTATCACGGCCGGCCGGAGCAAGCCCCCGTCGCAGCGCCTACGAACACCAACCACCGTGACTGGCCTCACAACACCGCGGCTACAGGCACTGGCCACCGCGACCGGGCCGGCCCCCCACAGCCGCAGGCCGCAAGAACACCTGCAATGGCGGCTCCGCCCACAACACAGCGTCTACAGGTACCGGCCACTGCTGCTCCGCGCAGCGCCTGGGATTCCAGCCACAGTGGCTCGCCCCACGTTGCGGCGTTCACGGTTGCGTTCACGGCCAAGAGCTACTGCGGCTTGTCCTCACAGTCGCTGGGCTCAAATGGTGCACTCCTGGAAGCTCAGGATGAGGCACCGCGGTGTGCGCGGCTCACGCGGCGCAGCTCCGCCGAGGATCAGCCGGTGCCCTTTGCCTGCCGTTTCCTGCGGTTTCGCCGTGCGATGTCCTCGGGGGCGGCGGCCATGCGGGCTGACAGTAAGGTTGATGCGTGGAGTATCGAGAGGTCGAACAGGCCATCATGCGCAGGGGAGTCGAGTGGGATTTCACGCCCACGCTCGACAGGATCACCGCCTTGGTGGAGTTGCTCGGTGACCCTCACAAGGCGTACCCGATCATCCATGTGGCGGGGACGAACGGCAAGACCAGCACCGCCCGCATGATCGAGTCGCTGCTGCGTGAGCGTAACCTTCGGGTCGGCAGGTTCACCAGCCCTCACCTGAACTCCATGCGTGAGCGCATCAGCGTGGACGGCGCTCCCATCTCGGAGGAACGGTTCGCCGAGGTCTACGAGGACATCGCGCCGTACCTTGAGATCATCGACGCCAAGGTCGGAAAGCTCAGCTTCTTCGAGGTGCTCACCGGCATGGCCTTCGCCGCCTTCGCGGACACTCCCGTGGACGTCGCGGTGATCGAGACCGGCATGGGCGGGACCTGGGACGCCACCAACGTCGCCGACGGCACGGTGTCGGTGATCACGCCGATCTCGCTGGACCACACCGACTATCTCGGCCCGGACGTCGAAACGATCGCCGGGGAGAAGGCCGGCATCATCAAGGCGAAGGCGACGGCCGTGCTCTCGCAGCAGCCGCTCCAGGCGGCGGAGGTTCTGATGCGCCGGGCCGCGGAGGTGGGCGCGACGGTCGCGCGGGAGGGCCTGGAGTTCGGGGTTCTGCATCGCGAGCTCGGCATGGGGGGTCAGCTGCTCCAGCTGAAGGGGCTGAAGGGCGTCTACGAGGAGGTCTTCGTCCCTCTGTACGGCGCGCACCAGGCGAGCAACGCGGCGAGCGCGCTGGCCGCTGTCGAGGCGCTGAGTGCCGGTGACGAGCCTCTCGGGGACGATCTCGTACGGCAGGCGTTCGCGCAGGCGACCAGCCCTGGGCGGCTGGAGGTCGTCAGGCGGGGGCCGACGGTGGTTCTGGACGCCGCGCACAATCCGGGCGGCATGGAGGCGAGCGTCGACGCGATCTCCGAGTCCTTCGGTTTCACCAGGCTCATCGCCGTGGTCGCCGTGATGGCCGACAAGGACGTCGACACGATCCTGGAGCTCCTCGAGCCCATCGTCGAGGAGCTCGTCGTGACGAGGAACACCTCGCCACGATCCATGTCTCCGGAGGATCTCGCGGAGAAGGCGGAGAGCGTTTTCGGGGCCGAGCGTGTCCACGAGGTTCCCAGACTGGACGACGCCATCGATCTCGCGGTCGGCCTGGCGGACCAGGGCGACGAGTTCGGGTCCGGAGTACTGATCACCGGGTCCGTCGTCACCGCGGGCGACGCCCGCGTCCTGCTGAAGGCGGATCGATGAGCGGCGGGCGTCGTGGTGCGGACATGTTCGAGGTGACCCCGGGGATGCGGCGCCTCGCCGCCAGCGTGCTGGGCATGCAGGCGATCGTCGTCGCCCTGTTCACTCCGGTCGCGATCGCCGTGTCGCACATCGACACCACCGTGGCCGTGTCGGTGGGCATCGGGCTGGCGGTGCTGTGCGTGCTGGTCGCGGGCATGCTGAAGCGGCCGTACGGCTATATCGCGGGCAGTTTCGTCCAGCTCCTGACGATCGCCACCGGTTTCCTCGTGCCGACGATGTTCGTCCTCGGAGTGCTCTTCGCGGCCCTGTGGATTACGGCGATATTCGTCGCTCGCCGTGTCGAAGGCGCGACGAAGCGCTAAAGTCGGCCAGCATGGCCGTCCCCCCGATTCAGGCCCGGACCGCCGTGGCGGTCCGTGGCGTTCGCGTTCCCCTGTTGCTCGACATCGTGGTCGGGCTCCTCGTCGCGGTGGCGCTGCCACTGGCGATCGTCGCCATCCCGAACACCATCTCTGTTGTGGCGGCCCTGCTGCCGCCTGACGCCTCACAGGTCGCGATGATGCGGGCGCACGGGCTCGCATTGCCGGTCATGTTGCTGGCCGTGCCGTTGGCGGCGGTCGCCGTACGCCGCTTCCGTGCCGCGCCGGTCCTGGTCGCGGGTCTGACGTTGCTCGCGGCCGCCGACGCGGCGGGAGGCTACGCGGGGTCGCCCGTCATGGTCGGCGTGCTGCGCGTCCTGCACGGCGTCGGCGCCGGTCTGTTGCTGCCCGCGACGCTGGTGGCCGCGTGGGAACGTCCGCGGCGCAGGTTCCTGCTGCCGCTCTGGGTGGGGATGCTCGCGGCGAGCCTGGCCGGGGCGCAGGCCCTGGCCCTGTGGCCGCTGGCCAGGGCGACCTCGTGGCAGGTGACGCTCCAGCCGTATCCGCTCCTCACCGGTGTCGCGCTCGCGCTCGCCGCCGTGTACCTCGTGCTCTGGATCGTCACGAGCGGCGGCGGTGTCCACGTCCACGGTGGTGCCGACGGTGTCGACGGAGACGCTAGAGACGCTGGAGACGACGGAGACGACGGAGACGCGGAACGGCCGTCGGCCGCGGAGCGGGGTCGGCTGACCCTGGCGGCGGTGCCGGCGGCGGGCATCGCCGTACTCGCGGTCGGCACGACGTTCGACTGGCCGCCGGTCCTGGTCATCGCCGCGGCGGCCGTCGCGGTGGTCGCGATGCTCGGCCTGGGCGCGGTGGCGGCGTTCGATGGGCCCGGCGGGCGTGCGCTGGCCTTCACCAACGTCGCCGTCGGGCTGGTCGTCCTGCCGACGGCCGCGCAGACGACGTACGTGGAGATGGGCGGCGTGCGCGGCGGCCCCGGGCTGTCCGGCCTGTGGCTGCCGTTCACGGTGGCCGCCGCCATCGCCGTGGTCGCCGCCTGCGTGGTGGGGGCCGCGGGCGAGCAGAAGGCCGGAAAGTTCGTCGGAGCCGGCCTGGTGGCGGTGGTGGCCGGTCTCTGCGCGATCAGGCTGATCGCGCCGACCCCGGACGGTCCGCTGCTCGTGGTGCCGTTCGCGCTTCTGGCCGGGGGTTCCGCGGTGGCGCTGGTCGCCGCGCTGAGGCCGGTGCGGATCGGTACGGCGCTGCTCGGCCTTTCCCTGTGCTTCCCCGCGGTGCTCGCGGGCTTCCTGTTGGGGACGGGCATTCAGCTGACCCACCTGCGCGAGATCGCTCAGTCGGGCGATTCGACGAAGCCGGAGCTGGTCGCCCAGGCGTTCGTCGACGCGCTGTGGATGTGGGCTCTGGTGGGCGGCTTCGCCGTGGTGGGCATCATCGTGGTCGCGTCGTGGCTGGGGCGCAGGGAGCCCGGGTCGTCGAGGCGGGAGGCGCAGGTGCTGATCCCGTCGCCCGCCCCCTCGCCCGAGGAGGCGGGTACGGAGAGCGGGGAAACCACCTCAGACCGGTAAGCTGCGGGTTGCACGGAGCACCCGAGCGAGCGCGGCCATGAGATCGCCTTGCTGTGGAGGGCCGCCCAGTCGAAGCCGTCGTCGAGTACGGCTGAAGATCGCAACAGAGGAGATTCTCGTGTCGGAGCGCACGCTTGTCCTGATCAAGCCGGACGGAGTCCGTCGTGGTCTCATCGGCGACGTCATCGGCCGCATCGAGCGCAAGGGCCTCAAGGTCGTGGCGATGGAGCTGCGCACGCTGGACGCCGAGACCGCCAAGAGCCACTACGCCGAGCACGCCGAGCGCCCGTTCTTTGGCGAGCTGGTGGAGTTCATCACGTCCGCGCCGTTGGTCGCGCTCGTCGTGGAAGGTCCCCGGGCCGTCGAGGCGTTCCGTGCGCTGGCGGGTCTGACCGACCCGGTGAAGTCGGCCCCCGGCACGATCCGCGGCGACCACGCTCTGGAGATCGGCGAGAACGTCGTCCACGGGTCCGACTCCCCCGAGTCCGCCGCCCGCGAGATCAAGATCTTCTTCCCCGACCGCTTCTGAGCGCTCGACCACAGGAGAGGCCCCGGCTCAAACCGGGGCCTCTCGTGTTTTCCCTGGCAGTGACGCTTTTGATGGCCCTGACCTGGAAGATTTTCCCGCTCGCTGAAGGCTCGATGTGCCGGGCCATGGGTACAACAAGTTACGATTCGAGTGCGATGCGTTATCCCGCAAACCACCTGAAAGGCCTTCTTCAGCATGGGGAGCAAGCTGGCATTCCTGGGCCGTGACATGGCGGTTGACCTCGGCACGGCGAACACTCTCATCTATGTCCGGGGGCGCGGCATCGTTCTGAACGAGCCGTCCGTCGTAGCGATCAACAACTCCACCGGAAAGATCGTCGCGGTGGGTATCGAAGCGAAACGGATGATCGGGCGAACACCCGGAAACATCATCGCGGTGCGTCCCCTGCGTGACGGGGTGATCGCCGACTTCGACATCACCGAACGCATGCTGAGGTACTTCATCCAGCGTGTCCACAGGCGCCAGCGGTTCGCCAAGCCGCGCATCATCGTCGCGGTCCCCAGCGGGATCACCGGCGTCGAGCAGCGTGCTGTCAAGGAAGCGGGATACCAGGCGGGTGCCCGGCGGGTCTACATCGTCGAGGAGCCCATGGCGGCGGCCATCGGCGCCGGCCTTCCCGTCCACGAGCCCACCGGCAACATGGTGGTGGACATCGGCGGCGGCACCACCGAGGTCGCGATCATATCGATGGGCGGCATCGTCACCTGCCAGTCGATCAGAGTCGGCGGCGACGAGCTCGATCAGGCGGTCGTGAGCTTCGCCAAGAAGGAGTACTCCCTGATGCTCGGCGAGCGGACCGCCGAGGAAGTGAAGATCGCCATCGGGTCGGCGTACCACGACCACGAGGAGATCCACGCGGAGATCCGCGGCCGGGATCTCGTCACCGGCCTCCCCAAGACCGTCGTGATCTCCGCCGAGGAGATCCGCCGGGCGACGGCGGAGCAGGTCAACGCGATCGTCGACGCGGTGAAGACCACTCTGGACCGATGCCCGCCCGAGCTGTCGGGCGATCTCATGGACCGCGGCATCGCCCTCACCGGCGGCGGCGCCCTGCTGAAGGGCATGGAAGCACGGTTGAGGGACGAGACCGGTATGCCGGTGCACCTCGTGGACAACGCCCTCGACTCGGTCGCCCTCGGATCGGGCAAGTGTGTGGAGGACTTCGAAGCGCTCCAGCAGGTGTTGGTGCCGGAGCCCCGCCACTAATAAGGGGGCGACATGAGAGATTCTCGCCGCGCCCGCGTGGTCTTCGGTGCTCTGCTGACCGCCGCGCTGGTGCTGATCACCGTGGGTCACCGGGGCGGTGACTCCTCCGTCGCCGGGCCGCTGCGTGAGTTCGCCTCCACCGTCTTCGGCACGGCCGAGCGGGCGACCACCACGGTCACCGCTCCCGTGTCCCGGTTCTTCTCGATGCTGGGGGACGCGCCCGGCGCCAAGGACCGCATCGAGGGCCTGATGAAGGAGAACGCCCGGCTCAAGACCAAGCTGGCCGCCGCGGACATGAACAAGGGCAGGGCCAAGGAACTCGACCGGATGCTCGGGCTGTCCGGTCTCGGCCACTACCGGGTGGTCCCCGCGCAGGTGATCGCCCGTCGGCACACGGCGGGATTCGAGGACAGCGTGGAGATCGACGTCGGCTCCAGGGACGGTGTGCGCCGGGACATGACCGTCCTGAACGGCGACGGACTGGTGGGCCGGGTGCTTCGCACCGGGCCGGGCACCTCGACCGTGGTGCTCCTCACCGATCCCGGATCGTTGGCCGGTGCCCGTCTGGAGGGCGGGAACGAGCTCGGCGTCGTCAGCGGACTCGGCGAGAACGGCCGGGGCGGCAACCTGATCAGGCTGCGCCTGCTCGACTCGACCGCGCCCCTGAAGAGGGGGCGGCGGATCGTCTCCTTCGGCTCCCAGAACGGCACGCCGTACGCGCCGGGGGTGCCGATCGGGGAGATCGAACGGGTCGACGTGACGCCGGGCGAGCTGACCCGGACCGCCTACGCCCGGCCGTACGCCGACTTCACCGCGCTCGATGTGGTGGGCGTCGTCGTCCGGGCCCCTGATCGCGATCCTCGCGACTCGGTACTGCCGGGAGAGCCGCGAAAGGCCGTTCCCGGCAAGAAGGACCAGGCCAAGGACAAGCAGAAGGACCCGCACAAGGAGAAGCAGAAGGCTCAGCGGCGTGACCAGGCCGAGTCGAGGGACCCGGCCGGACAGGTGAACGAGCCGGACCCAGCGGCGGAGCCGCGCCAGAGCGAGGGGAGGGACTGATCGCCATGGCGCGCAACCTCGTCGCCGGGCTGCTGGTCTTCGTCGCCCTTGTCGTGCAGGTGACGGTCCTGAACCGGTTGCCGGTCCGCGTGGTCCCCGATCTGGTCCTGCTGGTCGTGATCGCGCTGGCCGCGGTCAGGGGCGCACACGCCGGCATGATCATCGGCTTCTGCGCGGGCCTCGCCGCCGACATCCTGCCCCCCGCAGGAGGTGTGATCGGCCAGTACGCCCTGGTCCTGTGCATCACCGGATTCGTGGCGGGCAGGCTGGCCGCGCACGCCCCGCTGGTCGCCACGGAGGTGTGCGCGGTCCTCGCCCCGGCTCTCACGGTGGGGGTCGGAGCCTTGATCACGGACGACGGTGTCGGCTGGGCCTATATGCGAACCGTGTGGCCGTGGGTGGCGCTGTGCAATCTGATCGCCGCCCCGATCGTGTTGTGGGCGGTACGGCGACTCCACCGCGAGCGGCGGGGACAGGCCGTGCTGATGCCCAGCTGGAGACGGATATAAGCGAGGGGGCCGCATGACCCGCATGCGTGCGCGATTGATCGTTCTTCAGATTCTGGTGGTGTCTTTGATCGTGATTCTCGTCGTGCGCCTCTGGCAGGTCCAGATGGTGCGCGGGCGGGAGTTCGTGGCGGTCGCCACCGAGACCCGCACCCGTGACGTGGTCGTGCCGGCGCTGCGCGGGCAGATCCTCGACGCGTCCGGCCGGCCGCTCGTGCGCAACCGCACCAGCCTGGTGATCTCCGTGGATCGGACGACGCTCGAGCGCATGCCCGACGGCGGCGCGGCCGTGCTGACCCGCCTTGCCAAGGTGCTCGAGATGGCACCGGACAAGCTCAAGCAGCAGATCCGCGCCTGCGGGCCGGGAGTGACCCGGCCGTGCTGGCCGGGCTCGCCGTACCAGCCGATCCCGGTGGACGATCGCGCGACCACGCGTGAGGCGCTGCAGATCCTGGAGCGGCAGGAGGACTTCCCGGGGGTCACGGCGGAGATTCAGGCGCGCCGTTACTACCCGGGCGGGAGCGAGGCGGCCCAGCTGCTCGGTTACCTGCAGCCGGTCACCCAGCACGAGCTGGAGAAGCGCCAGGGACTCAAGGCCAGCTTCTCCGGAGTCGACCTGGTCGGCCGGGACGGGCTGGAGGCCGTGTACGACCCCGAGCTGCGGGGCACGTCGGGCCTGCGTCGCGTCCAGGTGGACCGGATGGGCAAGCAGATCGCCGTCGAGCAGCAGCGGTCACCGACGACAGGCGACACGCTGGTCACCAGCATCGACGCGCGGGTCCAGTCCGTCGTCGAGAAGGCGGTCGCCGAGGCGATGAAGAGCAACCCGGCGTCGGACGGCGCCGCGGGCGTGGTGCTCGACGTCAAGACCGGCCGTGTCGTCGCGATGGCGAGCATGCCGACGTACGACCCGGCGGTGTGGACGGGGGGCATCTCGGAGCACGAGTACCAGCGCCTGCTGTCGAACAAGTCCGGCAAACCGCTGATCTCGCGGGTGATCAAGGGCGAGTTCGCGCCGGGATCGACCTTCAAGATCTCCTCGGTGTCGGCGATGGTCGCGGACGGCTCCCCGCTGCGCGGGACCTACCAGTGCCCGAGCTCGTACAACGTCAACGGGCGGGCGTTCCCCAACGCCGGAGGCATGAGCCTGGGCGCCATCTCGCTGCACACCGCCCTGGTGAAGTCGTGCGACACGGTCTTCTACCGGGCCGGGTACGAGGAGTGGCTGCGGGACGGCGGAAACAAACCGAAGTCCAAGGTCAAGGAGCCGATGCCGAGCATGGCTCGCGCCTATGGTTTCGGCAAGCGGACGGGCGTCGACCTGCCGGGAGAGTCCCCGGGCCTCATCCCCGACCGCGCGTGGAAGCGCGACCTGTGGAACGCCACCAGGAACGAGATGTGCAAGCGGGCGAAGACCGGCTATCCGGAGATCAAGGATGCCGGCCGGGCCGCCTTCTCCAAGCGACTCGCCAACGAGAACTGCCTGGAGGGCTACATCTACCACGCCTACGAGGCGGCCAACTTCTCCATCGGCCAGGGTGACGTGCTCGTCACCCCGCTCCAGCTCGCCAGGGCGTACGCCGCGCTCGTCGGAGACGGCAAGCTCCGCAGCCCCAGGGTGGGACGGGCGCTGTTCCGCCCGGACGGCACGCTGGTCAGGGAGATCAAGGTCCCGGTCGTGGGCAAGCTGCCGATCAACAAGGAGACCCGGGACTACATCCGTGCGGCACTGAGTGAGGTGACCTCGGACGGCACCGCGGCCGGCGCGTTCAACGGCTTCCCGATGAAGCAGGTGCGAATCGGCGGCAAGACCGGTACCGCCGAGGTGTGGGGCAAGCGGGACACCTCCTGGTTCGCCTCGTTCGCTCCCGCCGAGAACCCGCGGCTCGTGGTCGTGGTGCTGGTCTCCCAGGGCGGTTTCGGAGCGGAGTCGGCCGCTCCGGCGGCGAGGCAGATCTGGGAGGGCATCTACGGCCTGGGCAAGAACGAGAACGGCAAGCAGCGCGCGGCCGCGCTGCCCTCCGGGCATCCCGTGGAGCACCTGCCGGTCATTAAGCAGGACGGGACGGTCGCCCAATGATTCAGCAGGCGGCCGTGCGCAAGCGATCCTTCGCGAAGCGCGCGGTGGGGCGGGGGTCCGCGATCAGGCGGATGGACGGTCTGATGCTGCTCGCCGTCGCGGCCCTGTCCGTGATCGGGACACTTCTGGTCTGGTCGTCCACCCGGAGCTGGTCGTCGGTCGAGCCGACCGGGATGGTCAAGAAGCATGTGCTCAACCTCTCCATCGGCGCGGCTCTGTTCATCGTGGTCGCGATGTCCGACTTCCGGTGGCTGAAGTCGGCCGCGCCCATCGCGTACGCGGTGGCGATCTTCTCGCTGATCCTGGTCATCACGCCGCTCGGCTCGACCATCAACGGGTCGCATTCGTGGATCCTGCTGGGTGGCGGCTTCGCCGTGCAGCCGTCGGAGCTGGCGAAACCGGCTCTGGTGCTGACACTGGCGACGTTGCTCGCCAAGCCGGCCGACCGGACGGACCGACCTCGCGCCATCAGCGTGGCGTTCTGCCTGGGCGCCGCCGGGCTGGCCACGATCCTGGTGATGCTCCAGCCCGACCTGGGCACCACGATGGTCCTCGCCATGATCACCGGCGGGATGCTGGTCCTGGCGGGCGTGCGCAAGCGCTGGATCGTGGTGGTCCTGGCACTCGGCGTCGCCGGGGCGATGGCGGTGTGGTCCATGGGACTGCTGAAGCCGTACCAGGTGGCCAGGTTCACCGCGTTCATCAACCCGGCGAGCGATCCGCGGGGGGCCGGCTACAACAGCACGCAGGCGCTGATCGCGGTCGGATCGGGGGAGTTCTTCGGCAAGGGGCTGTTCCACGGCGGGCAGACCACCGGGCGGTTCGTTCCCGAGCAGCACACCGACTTCATCTTCACCGTGGTGGGGGAGGAGTTCGGCTTCCTCGGCTCGGCCACGGTGGTCGTCCTCCTCGGGGTCGTGCTGCTGCGCAGCCTGCGCATCGCCCGGTTCTGCAACGACAGGTTCGGCGGCCTGGTCGCCGGAGGCGTCGTGTGCTGGCTGGCCTTCCAGACCTTCATCAACGTCGGAATGACGATCGGGATCATGCCGATCACCGGTCTGCCGCTGCCCTTCGTCTCCTACGGCGGTACGGCCACGTTCGCCAACATGATCGCCATAGGTCTGCTCCAGGCGATATACATCCGGGATCGTCCCTACGGCGGCGGTGGCGCGTAGCCGGATCGGGCCTGTGGACGAGCGGACCTGGAGCGCCTTTTGAAGCGGATACGCTTGAGCCATGTCTGTCGAGTCACTGTTTCCTCGCCTGGAGCCGCTGCTGCCCAAGGTGCAGAAGCCGATCCAGTACGTCGGGGGTGAGCTCAACTCGACGGTCAAGGACTGGGACGAGGCGAGCGTCCGATGGGCGCTGATGTACCCGGACGCCTACGAGGTCGGCCTGCCCAACCAGGGTGTGCAGATCCTCTACGAGATCCTCAACGAGCTGCCCGAGACGATGGCCGAGCGCACCTACGCGGTCTGGCCCGACCTTGAGGCGCTCATGCGATCCGAAGGCGTACCCCAGTTCACCGTCGACGCGCACCGCCCGGTTCGCGCCTTCGACGTCCTCGGGGTGTCCTTCTCCACCGAGCTGGGTTACACCAACCTGCTGACCGCGCTCGACCTGGCGGGCATCCCGCTGGACGCGGTCGAGCGGACGGACGAGGACCCGATCGTGCTGGCCGGTGGCCATGCCGCGTTCAACCCCGAGCCCATCGCCGATTTCCTCGACGCCGCCGTCCTCGGGGACGGAGAGCAGATCGCGATCGCGATCTCCGAGGTCATCCGCGAGTGGAAGGGCGAGGGGGAGCCGGGCGGCCGCGACGAGCTGCTCATGCGTCTCGCCTCCACCGGGGGCGTCTACGTCCCGAAGTTCTATGACGTCGAGTACCACCCGGACGGGCGCATCATGCGCGTCGTGCCGAACAGAGCGGGTGTCCCGTCGCGTGTCTTCAAGCACACGGTCATGGACCTCGACGAGTGGCCCTATCCCAAGAAACCGCTCGTCCCGCTGGCCGAGACCGTCCACGAGCGGTTCAGTGTGGAGATCTTCCGCGGGTGCACCCGCGGCTGCCGCTTCTGCCAGGCCGGGATGATCACCCGTCCGGTGCGGGAGCGGTCGATCACCACGATCGGCGACATGGTCGAGAACGGCATCCGGGAGTCCGGCTTCAACGAGGTCGGGCTGCTGTCCCTGTCGAGTGCCGACCATTCGGAGATCGGTGACGTGGCCAAGGGCCTGGCCGACCGGTACGAGGGCACCAACACGTCGTTGTCGCTGCCGTCCACGCGCGTGGACGCGTTCAACATCGACCTGGCGAACGAGTTCTCCCGCAACGGGCGCCGTTCCGGGCTCACCTTCGCTCCCGAAGGCGGCTCCGAGCGCATGCGCAAGGTGATCAACAAGATGGTCACCGAGGAGGACCTCATCCGCACCGTCACCACGGCGTACAGCCAGGGGTGGCGTCAGGTGAAGCTGTACTTCATGTGCGGCCTCCCGACGGAGGAGGATGTGGACGTCCTCGGCATCGCCGACCTGGCCAAGAAGGTCATCCAGGCGGGCCGTGAGGCGACCGGCTCCAGGGACGTGCGCTGCACGGTGTCCATCGGCGGGTTCGTGCCCAAGCCGCACACGCCGTTCCAGTGGGCCGCCCAGTGCGACCACGAGACGGTCGACCGCCGCCTGCGGGAGTTGCGCGACGCGCTGCGTGGCGACAAGGCGTACGGCAGGGCCATCGGCTTCCGCTACCACGACGGCAAGCCGTCGATCGTGGAGGGACTGCTCTCGAGGGGCGACCGCCGTGTCGGCCGCGTGATCCGGGCCGTCTGGGAGGACGGCGGCCGGTTCGACGGCTGGAGCGAGCACTTCTCCTACGAGCGCTGGATGGTGGCGGCCGACAAGTCGCTGGCCGACGAGCCCGTGGACGTCGACTGGTACACCACCCGCGAGCGTGAGGAGCACGAGGTGCTCCCGTGGGACCACCTCGACGCCGGTCTCGACCGGGAGTGGCTCTGGCAGGACTGGCAGGACGCCGTGAGCGACGTCGAGGTCGAGGACTGCCGCTGGACGCCGTGCTACGACTGCGGCGTCTGCCCGACCATGGGGACCGAGATCCAGATCGGCCCGACCGGCAAGAAGCTGCTGCCCCTCACCGTGATCTGACAGGGGACTTCCACGCGAGGCTTATCCTGAAAGACGACGGACCGACACCGGAAGGACGACTTAACACTGAAACCCGTTCCTGATGGGCCCCCGCCCGCGCCCGTGGTGCAGCGCCTTCGTGTGCGCTACGCCAAGCGTGGACGGCTGCGCTTCACGAGTCACCGCGACATCTCCCGTGCCGTCGAAAGGGCGGTGCGGCGAGCCGACATCCCGGTGGCGTACAGCGCGGGGTTCAGCCCCCATCCCAAGATCTCTTATGCCGGCGCGGCCCCGACCGGGGTGGCGAGCGAGGCCGAGTACCTCGAGATCGGTGTGAGCAGGCCGTGCGACCCGCACCGCCTCCGTGCCGACCTGGACGCCTCGCTGCCGCCCGGCCTGGACGTGCTCGACGTGGTCGAGGCGCGCGACAGCGGCCTGGCCGACCGGCTGGAGGGTTCGGTGTGGGAGCTGCGGCTGCCCGGGATGGATCCCGAGGTGGCCGCGAAGGCGGTCGAGACATTCGTCGCCGCCGACCGCGTGGAGGTCGAACGCCTGACCAAGAAGGGTTTGCGGCGGTTCGACGCCCGCGAGGCGGTGCAGTCTCTGGCCGTTCAGGAAGGGGAGGGGAGAGCAGCAGGCCAGGAGCCGGATCGACCGTGTGTCATACTTCGCATGGTCGTTCGGCACGCGACACCTGCGGTTCGACCCGATGACGTACTCACGGGACTGCGTCTTGTGGCGGGCTTCGCGCCGCTGTCACCCCCCGAGGTGACCAGGCTGGCGCAGGGGCCGCTCGACGCGGCGACCGGTGAGCCCGCCGATCCGTTCGATTTCGATCGGGTGGGCGGAGACCGATAAGACTTGCCGCCGAGGCACCGCAAGGGAGCCCGGCGGACCGCGAGAGACGAGAGCTCCCGCGCGGCGCGGAGACGTGCCCGGGAGCTGACGGGAGAGCGCCCGCATGCTCGACAACGAGCCCAATGCCGGGGCTGTGAGCCTTGGCAGCGATACGACGACGACTGACAGCACGGCAGGGGGGACGCGGAGCGGAGCCGGTGGCGGCACCACTTCGGTGCGTCGCCGTTCGGCGAGCAGGCCCGCCGGGCCGCCGCCGGAGCCCGAGGACACCCCCCCGGCCACGATGACCGCACCGGCCGCGGAGCCGGCATCCGCGCAGCATGAGGCCGCACCGGCCAAGGCCGCGCAAGCGGAGCCGCAGGCCGCCGAGGACGCGAAGCCCAAGCGGGCGACCCGCCGCAAGGCCACCGCGAAAGCCGCTGAGGAGACCGCGGAGGACGCGGGGCCGGTCAAGCCGGCCCGGCGGAGCCGTACGCGCAAGGCCGCCGAGGAACCGGTCCCGGACACGACCGCGCAGCCGGTCGCCGAAGCGCCGGCGGAGCCCGTGGGCGAGACGGCGGCCGAGGAGGTTCCGGCCCCCACCCGGCGGCGCCGTACGCGCAAGGAGACGACGCCGGAACGATCCAGCGCCATGACGGCGGCGGAGGCCGAGGTGGCCGCCGCGATGTCTCTGGCGCTGCCGGATGAGGAGCCGCTCGACGAGGTTCCCGCCGAGGAGGCCGAGGGCACCGAGGACATCGGTGCCGCCGAGGGCTCCGAGACCGCTGAGACCGCTGAGACCGCTGAGGACGAGGACGCCGATGTCGAGGCGCCCGGACGGAGCGTGGTGGCCGACCCGTTCGGGTTGCACGCCCAGCGCTTGGCCGAGCCTCCGTCGCAGATGTTCCAGGCTCCCGCCGCGGTGTTCCAGCCGCTGTTCCAGGCCCCCGACCCGTTCTCCGTCCCGGCGGTCCGGCCGCAGCCGGCCGCACCCGCCGAGGAGGCGGAGGAGCAGGCCGAGAGCGCGGACACCGACGAGAGCGCCGAGCACGGCGAGGACGACGGCGAGGCGGGCGGCCGACGCCGTCGGCGGCGCCGGGGCGGCCGCGGCCGCGGCGTCAAGACCCGCGACTCCGAGGACGGCGACGAGGCGGAGACCGTGTCCGCCGAGGCCGCGGAGGAGCCGGAGGGCGAGGAGGCCGGTGAGGACGAGGCCGACGGCGATCAGGCCGGGTCGCGCCGCCGTCGCCGTCGTCGTCGCCGTGGCACCGAGGAGGCCGAGCTCACGGTCGACGACCCGCCCAACACCGTGGTGCGCATCAGGGCGCCGCGGGCGACCCGCGCCACGTCCGTGGACGAGGTCCAGGGCGTACGCGGCTCGACCCGCCTGGAGGCCAAGAAGCAGCGCCGCCGCGAGGGACGCGAGCTGGGTCGTCGCCGCCCGCCGATCATCACCGAGTCGGAGTTCCTGGCCCGGCGGGAGTCGGTCGAGCGGGTCATGGTGGTGCGCCGTCACGGCGGTCGCACGCAGATCGCGGTCCTGGAGGACGGCATCCTCGTCGAGCACTACGTCGACCGGGAGGCGAGCCAGTCCTACGTCGGCAACGTCTACCTCGGCAAGGTGCAGAACGTGCTGCCCTCCATGGAGGCGGCGTTCGTCGACATCGGCAAGGGCCGCAACGCCGTGCTGTACGCCGGTGAGGTCAACTTCGACACCGCCGGGCTGGAAGGCCAGCCCAAGCGGATCGAGGCGGCGTTGAAGTCCGGCCAGTCCGTGCTCGTCCAGGTCACCAAGGACCCGATCGGGCACAAGGGCGCACGGCTGACCTCCCAGATCAGCCTGCCCGGCCGGTACCTCGTCTACGTGCCGGACGGCTCGATGACGGGCATCTCCCGCAAGTTGCCCGACAAGGAACGGACGCGGCTCAAGCAGATCCTGCGCAAGGTGATGCCGGAGAACGCCGGTGTGATCGTGCGCACGGCGGCCGAGGGCGCCTCCGAGGAGGAGCTCAGCCGCGACGTGGCCCGGCTGTCGGCGCAGTGGGAGAACATCCAGCGCAAGGCCAAGTCGGCCAGCCCGCCGGAGCTGCTCTCCGCCGAGCCCGACCTCACCATCCGGGTGGTCCGGGACGTGTTCAACGAGGACTTCGCCTCGCTGGTCGTCGAGGGCGAGGACGCGTGGGAGACCGTGGACGAGTACGTCCAGTACGTCGCCCCGCACCTGGCCGACCGCCTCTCCAAGTGGGAGGAGTCGGGCGACGTCTTCGCCAGCTACCGCGTGGACGAGCAGATCGCCAAGGCGATGGAGCGCAAGGTGTGGCTGCCCTCGGGCGGCTCCCTGGTGATCGACCGGACCGAGGCGATGACCGTCGTCGACGTCAACACCGGTAAGTTCACCGGCCAGGGCGGCAACCTCGAGGAGACCGTCACCCGCAACAACCTGGAGGCGGCCGAGGAGATCGTCCGCCAGCTCAGGCTGCGGGACGTCGGTGGCATCATCGTGATCGACTTCATCGACATGGTGCTGGAGAGCAACCGTGACCTGGTGCTCCGGCGGCTGCTCGAGTGCCTGGCCCGGGACCGGACCAAGCACCAGGTGGCCGAGGTCACCTCTCTGGGCCTGGTCCAGATGACCCGCAAGCGGGTCGGACAGGGCCTGCTTGAGGCGTTCTCGACACCCTGTGACTGCTGTCACGGCCGTGGCGTCATCATCTCGTCCGAACCGGTCGAGGCGAAGCCCGAGCCGAGGGGTACGCAGGGCAAGATGGCCATCGAGAAGGCCGTGGCCGAGAAGCTCTCCACCAGTGAGGGCACGGCCGTCGCCGCGTCCGTCAACGGCCGTGACAGCGTCACCGACGCTCTTCACGCCGGAGACGACGCTCTCGCCGGTCAGCCTCGGGGACGTCGCCGTTCCCGCAGGAAGACGGCAGAATAGGACTTCGTCTTTCCCGGTGTTCCGCCCGGTTCGACCTGGGTACCGGTAATCCGGTACCCTAGTCAACCGGTGCGCCCGGTGGCGCGCCTGGCTTCGCGCGCCTACCCGGTTCGCCGGTCGTGTTATCGACAGCAGCTGGATGCGGGGCGCAGCATCTAAGCATTTAGCCAGAAGAAGGGTTCCGCGGTGTACGCGATCGTTCGTTGCGGCGGCAGGCAGCAGAAGGTCTCCGTCGGGGACGTCCTCGAGGTGGACAAGGTCGCCGGCGAGGTTGGCTCCTCGGTGTCGCTGCCGGCGGTGCTCGTCGTCAACGACGGCGATGTCACCACCGACGCTGCCACGCTTGGCAGGTTCCAGGTGACGGCCGAGATTCTCGGTGAGACCAAGGGCCCCAAGATTCGCATTCTGAAGTACAAGAACAAGAGCGGTTACAAGAAGCGCCAGGGCCACCGCCAGCGGTACACCCAGGTCAAGGTGACCGGCATCAACCCCGGACAGTAAGTATTTCCCGGGGGATGTCCCCCGAAAGGGAGTGAATCATGGCACACAAGAAGGGCGCCTCGTCCACCCGGAACGGCCGCGACTCGAACGCTCAGCGTCTGGGCGTGAAGCGCTTCGGTGGTCAGCTTGTCAACGCCGGCGAGATCATCGTTCGCCAGCGCGGCACGCACTTCCACCCGGGTGACAACGTCGGCCGTGGTGGCGACGACACGCTGTTCGCCCTCGCGGCGGGCCACGTGCTGTTCGGCACCAAGCGGGGCCGGCGCGCGGTGAGCATCGTCCCGATCGCGGAGTGAATCCGCTCGGCAAACGGTTGTAGATGAGGCGGATCGAATTCTCGGTCCGCCTCATCTCTTTTTCTGAGGGGCACAGCGGTGAAAGCGCGCCGACCCCTCCCATGAGGGGAAGCAATGGCTGATTTCGTCGATAACGTCATCCTCCACATCAAGGCGGGTGATGGCGGTCACGGCTGCGCTTCCATCCACCGGGAGAAGTTCAAACCGCTCGGCGGCCCCGATGGCGGGAACGGTGGCCGGGGCGGTGACGTGATCCTGGAGGTGGATCCCAACACGGCCACCTTGCTGGAGTACCACCACCGCCCGCACCGCCGGGCGGCCAACGGCAAGCAGGGCATGGGGTCCAACCGTGACGGCGCGACCGGCGAGACGGTCGTGCTGCCGGTCCCGAACGGCACCGTCGTGAAGGACGCCAGGACCGGTGAGGTGCTGGTGGACCTCGTTGGAGCGGGCACCCGCTACGTCGCGGCCCAGGGCGGTTTCGGCGGGCTGGGCAACGCCGCGCTGGCCAACGCCAGGCGCAAGGCCCCCGGCTTCGCGCTGCTCGGCGAGCCCGGTGACGAAGCCGAGATCATGCTGGAGCTCAAGACCGTCGCCGACGTGGCGCTGGTCGGGTTCCCGAACGCCGGCAAGTCCTCTCTCGTCGCGGCGCTGTCGGCCGCCCGGCCGAAGATCGCCGACTATCCGTTCACCACCCTGATCCCCAATCTCGGCGTGGTGACCGCGGGGGAGACCGTGTTCACCGTCGCCGACGTGCCCGGTCTGATCCCCGGAGCGTCGGAGGGCAAGGGACTCGGCCATGAGTTCCTGCGGCACGTCGAGCGTTGCTCGACCATCGTGCACGTCCTCGACTGCGCCACCCTCGACCCGGGCCGTGATCCCCTCAGCGACTTCGACGTGATCGAGGCCGAGCTCGCGGCGTACGGCTCGCTCCAGGACCGGCCGCGGATGGTCGTGCTGAACAAGGTGGACGTGCCCGACGGGCGGGACCTCGCCGACATCGTCAGGCCCATGCTGGAGGAGCGCGGCCTGCGGGTCTTCGAGATCTCCGCCGCCTCGCACGAGGGCCTGACGCCCCTGTCGTACGCGATGGGGGAGATGGTGGCCCGGGCACGGGCGGAGGCTCCGGTCGAGGAGCCGACGCGCCTGGTCATCCGGCCGCGCCAGCTCGGCGAGACCGGGTTCGCGGTCAAGCGGGTGGACGAGAACACCTTCCAGGTCACGGGCGAGAAGCCCGAGCGCTGGATCCGCCAGACCGATTTCACCAACGACGAGGCCGTCGGCTACCTCGCCGACCGGCTGGAACGACTCGGCGTCGAGGAGGCGCTGGTCGAGGCGGGCGCCCAGGTCGGCGCCGAGGTGGTCATCGGTCCGATGGAGGGCGGATACGTCTTCGACTGGCAGCCGTCCCAGGGCACGCAGACCCGGATGGCCGGGCCCCGCGGTACGGACAGCAGGCTCGCCTGAGAGGGGATGGGCGGATGAGCAGGGAGCAGGTCGGCACGGCCGCGCGGCTGGTCGTCAAGGTGGGGTCGTCGTCGCTGACGACCCCGCAGGGCACCATCGACGTGGACCGGGTGGACGCGCTGGTCGACGTGCTGGCCGCGCGCCGGCTGGCGGGCGGGCAGATCGTGCTGGTCTCCTCCGGCGCGATCGCGGCGGGACTCGGCCCGCTCGGGCTCAGGAGCCGTCCCAAGGACCTGGCCACCCAGCAGGCGGCGGCCTCCGTCGGCCAGGGCGTGCTCGTCGCCCGTTACACCTCGTCCTTCGCGAGGTACGGCCTGCGGGTCGGCCAGGTGCTGCTGACCGCGGACGACATGATGCGCAGGTCCCATTACCGCAACGCGCGGCGCACGCTGGCGCGGCTGCTTGAGCTCGGCATCGTCCCCGTGGTCAACGAGAACGACACCGTGGCGACCGACGAGATCCGGTTCGGTGACAACGACCGGCTCGCCGCGCTGGTCGCCCACGTCACGTACGCGGACGCGATGGTCCTGCTCTCCGACGTGGACGCCCTGTACGACGGCGACCCGCGCAAGGACGGCGCCCGGCGGATCACCGAGGTCCGCGGGCCCGAGGACCTGGAGGGCGTCGAGCTGGGCACGTCCGGCCGGGTCGGCACCGGCGGCATGGTCACGAAGGTGCAGGCCGCCCGCATCGCCACCGGCGCCGGGGTCCCCGTCGTCCTCACCGCGGCCGCGCACGCCGCGCACGCGCTGGCCGGTGACGACGTCGGCACCTACTTCCATCCGGTGGGCCGCCATCCCGGCACGCGGCTGCTCTGGCTGGCCCACGCCGCCACCGGCCAGGGGCGGCTCCACCTCGACGAAGGCGCGGTCGAGGCGGTCGTCGGGCGGCGCAAGTCCCTGCTTCCCGCGGGTGTCGTCAAGGTCGAGGGCGACTTCTCCGCGGGCGACCCGGTGGACCTCTGCGGTCCGGCCGGCGTCGTCGTGGCCCGCGGCCTGGTCAACTACGACGCGAGCGAGATCCCCGAGCTGCTCGGCCGCTCCACCCGGGAGCTGGCCAGGGCGCTCGGTCCGGAATACGAGCGCGAGCTGATCCACCGGGACCACATCGTCATACTGGGGCACCACCACTAGTTCTGGAGTGCGGAGCATGTCTGAGGTAGAAGACTTCCTGAAGGTCGCCCGCGCGGCGAAGGACGCCGCCACCGTGCTGGCCCCGCTGCCGCGTGCGCCGAAGGATCTCGCGCTCCGCGCCGTCGCGGACGCCCTGGTGGCCCGTTCGGCCGAGATCGTCGAGGCGAACGCCGCCGACGTGGAGAAGGCCCGCGCGGGCGGCGTGTCCGAGGCGATGATCGACCGCCTACGGCTCGACACCGGCCGGATCGAGAAGATCGCGGCTGCCGTACGCGAGGTGGCCGAGCTGCCCGACCCCGTCGGCGAGGTGGTGCGGGGCAGTACGCTGCCCAACGGGCTGGAGCTGCGCCAGGTGCGGGTGCCGCTCGGCGTCATCGGCATCATCTACGAGGGCCGGCCCAACGTGACCGTGGACGCGGCGGCGCTGTGCCTCAAGAGCGGCAACGCCGTGCTGCTGCGCGGCTCCTCCAGCGCGTACTCCTCGAACACCGTCCTCGTGCGGATCATGCAGGATGCGCTGGCGGCGACGGAGGTGCCCGCCGCGGCGGTGCAGCTCGTCCCGGGGCAGACGCGGGAGTCGGCCAAGCAGCTGATGAGGGCCCGCGGCCTGGTGGACGTGCTGATCCCGCGCGGTGGCGCGTCGCTGATCAACAGTGTGGTGGAGGAGTCCACCGTGCCCGTCATCGAGACCGGCGTGGGCAACTGCCACGTGTACGTGGACGCCGACGCCGACATCGAGACGGCGCTCTCGATCCTGATCAACGCGAAGGCGCAGCGGCCTTCGGTGTGCAACGCGGCCGAGACGCTCCTCGTGCACGCCGACATCGCCGGGGAGTTCCTGCCGCGGGCCCTCACGGCGCTCAAGGACGCGGGCGTGACACTCCACGGCGACGAGCGGGTGCGCGCGCACGGCGCCGACGTCGTGGTGGCCACCGAGGAGGACTTCTTCGCCGAGTACCTCTCGCTGGACATCGCCGCGGCCGTCGTCGACTCGCTCGATGACGCCGTCCGGCACATCAGGACGTACGGCTCGGGCCACACCGACGCGATCGTCACCCGATCGCAGCGGGCGGCGCGCAGGTTCGTGGCGACCGTGGACTCGGCCGCGGTCGCGGTCAACGCCTCCACCCGGTTCACCGACGGCGGAGAGTTCGGGTTCGGCGCCGAGATCGGCATCTCGACGCAGAAGCTGCACGCTCGCGGCCCGATGGGCCTGCCCGAGCTCACGTCCACCAAGTGGATCTACACCGGCGACGGGCACGTCCGAGGGTAGCCGCCGACCGGAGCCGCTCCGGACCCGGACGGGGTCCGGAGCGGACGCGTTCCGCGTCAGACGTGGGTGAGGACGAGGCGTGAGCCGAGGCCCGCGTCCCTGGCCCGCAGCGCGGCGTCCACGCGGGTGGGCGCCTCCAGCTTGTTGAGCACGTTGCTGACGTGGTTGCGCACGGTCTTGGGGGCCAGGCACAGCTCTCGGGCGATCTCGGCGTTGGAACGGCCGTCGGCCAGGTATTCGAGCACCTCGCGTTCGCGCTGGGTCAGCCCGGGGAACGGCATACGCATCACGGGGGCGCTGAGGTGGGCCAGCAGCCGCGTCCCGACGCCCCGGCCGAACACCATCTGTCCCAGCGCGACGGAACGGAGCGCCGCCGCGACCTCGCCGGGCTCGGAGCCCTTGAGCAGGTGCCCGTAGGTCCCGGCCCTGAGGGCGGTGAGTAGATTCCTCCCGTCGTCTCCTGTGCCCAGCGTGAGGACCCGTACGGCGGGACACCTGCGGGTCAGATAGTCGACGACCTCCGGCATGGCGACGTCGATGAGGGCGACGCGGGGGCGGAGCCGTGCGGCGAGCCGCATCGCGTCGATGGGCTCCGAGGCGGCTCCTGTGACGGTGATGTCGGTGCAGTCGTGGAGTGCGGACCGGATCCCCTCGAGATACAGGGGATGCTCGTCGGCAATCACGACGGTGACCTGTCCGGTGCCCCGCCCGGTCGTGCGATCGGTGTCCATTGAGGTGAACCACCGCTTTCTTGGTTGTGTTCTCCCGATTGCCGCCGCACGCGTTCCCCCGGTGCGACGGACCACCCCCAAGGATTGTCTAGGGCGCTTGAGAATGACTTGTGGTTGCCTTCGCTGGGGCCAATGTTGCGCAAAGTAACCAGCGTGTCACTAGGGGCGGCGACGCGGTGGGGCTTGGCTGTGCGCATGGAGATTGTGGTCGCCCTGTGCATGGCCGTCGGCGTGGTCGTCGCTGCCGACCGGCTCATGCTGTGGCTGGAGAGCCGTGGGCACGTCAACTGGCGGCGCACCGGGCCCAGAAGGCTGAACGCGGAGCCCGAGACGGAGCTGGAGCTCCTGCTGAAGGACTCGTGATGAAGCGGGTGCTCTACGCCGTCGTCGCGTTGATCGGCAGGTCGGTGCTCGGGGTCATCTTCGTCACGCACGGCTGGGAGAAGTACAGCAACGGCGTCGAGGCCACGTCCGAGCAGTTCGCCACGGCGGGCATTCCGATGCCGGGCGTCTCGGCGATGTTCGCCATCCTCGCCGAACTCGGCGGTGGCTCACTGCTCATCCTGGGGCTGCTCACGTCCGTCGTGGGAGTCGCCGTGAGCATGGTGGCCGCGGGGGCGTTCCTGTACGTCCACGTACCGCACGGGTCCGGTGAGGGCGGCCTCGAACTGGTGCTCGCGCTGGGTGCGCTGGCTCTGGTCATCGCGGTCGCGGGACCGGGCTGGCTGAGCCTCGATCATCTGCTCGCCGAGCGCCGGCGGCGGGAGGGGGCCGCCCCCGTCTCGGCCTGATATCCGCCCGGCGTGCCTCCCCGGATTTGTCCCCGGAGGCCGCTATGGTTGTCCCTCCTATGGGTGGACGTCTAGGGCGGGTCGGCCCGTACGCGCTGCTGGAGCGGCTGGGCCGGGGCGGCATGGGCGAGGTCTACCTCGCGGCCAACCGCCGGGGCGAGCAGGTCGCCGTGAAGATGCTCCGCGACCCGCTCGGCGACGATCCTGACGCCCGATTACGCCTTGAGCGTGAGGTACGGGCCCTGCGGAGGGTGGAGAGTCCGTACGTCGCGCAGGTCCTGGACGCCGACCTGTCGGGCGACCGGCCCTATCTCGTGATGGAGCACATCGAGGGCGAAACCCTGCTCGACGCGGTGCGCCGTGCGGGGCCGCTCGCCGAGTGCGACCTGATCTCGCTCGCCCAGGGGCTCGCGACCGCTTTGGCGATCACGCATGCCGCCGGGGTCGTACATCGCGACCTCAAACCGGCGAACGTCCTGATGGGCGTGGACGGGCCGGTGCTGATCGACTTCGGGATCGCCCAGGTCCTCGACGCGACCAGGCTGACCATGACGGGGACCTTCCTCGGCACTCCCGGGTACGCGGCGCCCGAGCTTTTCGCCGACGAGACCGTGGGACAACCGGCCGACGTGCACGCCTGGGCGGCGACGGTGGCGTTCGCCGCCACCGGACGGCCCACCTTCGGCAGGGGGACCGTGCAGTCCCAGATGTACGCGATCCTGCACGGCCAGGCGGACCTGGCCGGAGTGCCCGCCGCGCTGCTGCCGCTGATCCGGGCGGCCCTGCACCGCGACCCGAGCAGGCGTCCCACGGCCGCCGTGCTGGCCGACCGGCTGGCCCGGCTCGCCCGCGCCTCCGCCGAACCGGCGTTCACGAGCGGCGGGCGGCGCCGTGCCGCGCCTGAAGAGCCGGAGGAGACGCACGACGGGAGCAGGGCCAGGATCCGGGACAGGAGCGCGGACAAGGCCGCGGAGGGGGCGCGAGACCGTTCCCCGGCGATCCCCGCCGAGGCGCGGCGACGCGGGCGGCGCACCGTACGGCGCCCCGGTTCCGCGCTCGCCGCCGAGGCCGCGGCGGCGAGCACGCCGGGCCTTCCCACCGGCAGCGCCGCGCTTCTGGTGCTCGCGCTGCTCGCGATCCCGTGCGTGGTGGCGTCGCTCGTGTTCCCTCTCGCCACGTTCGCGATCACAGGGACGCTCGCGGTCCTCATCAGGGCTCTGTGGAGCGGTCACTGGCTGGTGCGCAAGCGGGAGTCACCCCGGGTGCGGGGCGTCCTGCGGGTGCTGACCTTTCCCCTGACCCTGGCGGGCTCGCTCGTCTCGGCCGTGGCCTGGCCCGGGCTGCCCGCCGCGGCCGCGGCCTTCGCCGCGCTCTGGCTCACGGCCGGAGCACGCCTGGAACCCGAGTGGTGGACCCAGGCGGTGCCCGTGACGGTCGCGGGGATCGCCTTCGGCGTCGTCACCGGCGGGATCATCGGCCGTGAGGTCGAGCGCGTCGGCGCTCGGGTGCCCGAGTTGCGGAGAGAGGGCTTGCGGGCGCTCGCCGTGCTCGGCGGCTTCGTCGCGTTGTGCGCGGCTGCCGTGCGAGCGGTGGCGTTCTTCGTCTAGGTATCCGTCCGAACTCCGGACGGGATGGATCCGTCGGCGAGTGTGTCGCCGTGCCGTCCGGGAGGCGCCCCCCGGACCCGGCTCCTAGTTCTCCCTGCGGGCGAACTTGTTGAAGATGCGCTCACCGGCGTTGACCGCGCCCTCGGCGACGTCGCGCAGGACGCCGATGAAGGGGTCCTGGGACTGGGCCCACGACTCGCGGTAGGAGTTGGCGGCGGCCTTGACCTCTTCGGTGATCTTGGCGTTGGCGTCGTCCGCGCGGCGTGGGTAGTTCCCGGCCAGGATGTTCTCGTACTCGCCGGAGCGGCGCCAGCGGTCGAGTTCGGCGACCCGGGTGACCGCGAACGGGTGGGTGGTGCCGAGCAGGTTGAGGACCTTGAGCAGGCCGTCGCGGACGTCGCCGCCGGTGTCGTACTCACGAGCCTGGTCGAGGAACGCCTCGATGTTCATCTCGTGCAGGCGGGAGCCTCCGGCCAGCTTCATCAGGGCGCGCAGCGCGGCGTCGGGGTCCTGCCCGGCGAGCAGGCCGCCGCGGTCGGCCGACATCTCGGCCTTGCGCTGCCACTCCTCCAGGGCGGCCACGATGACCCGCAGGCCGATGTAACCGAGCGGGATCCAGGCCACCCGGGTGGCCAGGCGGGTGAGGATCGCCAGCATCGTGCCGTAGACGGCGTGGCCCGACAGGATGTGGGAGGTCTCGTGCCCGATGACGAAGCGGAGCTCCTCCTCGTCCATCAGGTCGAGCAGGCCGGTCGAGACCACGATGAACGGCTCGTCGAAGCCGATGGCCATGGCGGACACCTGAGGATCCTGCTGCACGTAGATCTCGGGGATCCGGTGCAGGTCGAGGATGTACGCGCTGTCGCGGCCCATGTCGTGGAGAGCGCGGAACTGCGTGTCCGTCGTGCGCACCGCGGAGGCCAGGAACATCAGGCGCAGGCGGCGCTCGCTGAACAGGCCGGACATGCGCTTGAGCACCGAGTCGAATCCGCTGAGCGAACGCATCGCGACGAGCGCGGAACGGTCGGCGGGGTGTTCGTAGGCGCGGGAGCTGATGCCGGGCAGCTGCACGCGATTGCGATCGGGAGTGGTCATGCTCCGCATGCTATGTCGGTGGAACGGGCCGCGCGCGGGAGAGTGATTTAGAGGGGTAGTTCCGGTCTAGTACGACTTGCAGGCTAGGGTCCGTTTCATGAGAAACGGGGCGGCGACCAGACGGCTGGGCATCATGGGAGGGACGTTCGACCCGATCCATCATGGTCACCTCGTGGCCGCGAGCGAGGTGGCGCACCACTTCCGGCTTGATGAGGTGGTGTTCGTACCCACCGGGCAACCGTGGCAGAAGGCCGACAAGACGGTCACCGCCGCCGAGGACCGTTACCTGATGACGGTGATCGCGACGGCGTCGAATCCCCGTTTCTCGGTGAGCCGGGTCGACATCGACCGTCCGGGACCGACGTACACGATCGACACGTTGCGCGATATCGCGTCCATATACGGACCGGATGTGGAGCTGTACTTCATCACCGGCGCCGACGCACTCGCGCAGATCCTGAGTTGGCGGGACGTGGACGAGCTGTTCACGATCGCCCACTTCGTCGGTTGTGACCGTCCGGGGCACGCGCTGCTCGACCCCGGCCTCCCCGAAGGCAGGGTGAGTCTGATCGAGATCCCGGCGCTGTCGATCTCCTCGACGGAATGCCGTGAGCGGGTCGCAGCGGGGGAGCCCATCTGGTACCTCGTACCCGACGGGATCGTCCAGTACATCAACAAGCGAGGCCTCTACCGCGACGCGGAGGGGTGACCTGACGGGCGGCGAGGCGCTGTTCAGGGGCCTGGCGGGCGGCTGACTGGCGCGGGGCCCCGGACGAGGCGCGAGGGGTGGAATCGGTAGCCCGGTGGCGTACGTTGATACGGCGGGAGTGCGTCCGGATAGGGTCGGGCGCGAAAACGGGATTGAATCACCCGCCGTCCGGTGGGCACCCTTGGAGGAGCCGATCGGAACGTGTGCCCGGCAATGGAGGACAGAACCACATCGTGACCGCATCTGAGAGATCGCTTCAGCTCGTGAGCGTGGCCGCCGAGGCCGCCGCGGAGAAGCTGGCCGACGACATCATCGCCTATGACGTGAGCGAGCAGCTCGTCATCACCGACGCCTTCCTGCTCTGCTCCGCCTCCAACGACCGTCAGGTCCGCGCGATCGTGGACGAGATCGAGGACAAGCTCCGCATCGAGGCCGACGCCAAGCCGGTCCGCCGTGAGGGCGAGCGTGAGGGGCGCTGGGTGCTCCTCGACTACATCGACATCGTCGTTCACGTCCAGCACGAAGAGGAGCGCACCTTCTACGCCCTGGAGCGGCTCTGGAAGGACTGCCCCTCGATCGAGCTTCCGGAGAGCGTCACCAAGGTGGCCGCGCAGCGGGCCGGCGGGGCGGCCCGGTGACCGAACGCCTCAAACCGGCGGCGCGGAGGCCCGCGTGAGCCGGCGGGTGGTCTGTCTGCGCCACGGCCAGACGAAATGGAACGTCGAACAACGCTTTCAGGGCCACAGCGACATCCCGCTGGACAGGACCGGGGTGGCCCAGGCGGCCCGGGCGGCGTCCCTGCTGGCCGCGCTGAAGCCCACGGCGATCGTCTCCTCCGACCTGCAACGCGCCTACGACACCGGAGCCGCCCTCGGCAGGCTCACCGGTCTCGGCGTGCAGGTGGACAAGGAGCTGCGCGAACGCGGTGGCGGCGCGTGGGAGGGGCTGACCCGCGAGGAGATCAAGGCGGGCTGGCCGGCCGAGTTCGAGGCGTGGGAGGCCCCGGGCGGTGAGGTGGTGGCCGACGTCGCCGACCGCGTCTCGGAGGCGATCCGGCGCTGGGTCACCCGCCTTCCGGACGACGGCCTGCTGGTCGTCGCCTCCCACGGCGCGGCGCTCCGGCTCGGCATCGCCCGCCTCCTCGGCCTGCCCGAGGAGCTGTGGTCCGCCCTGGGCGGGCTCGGCAACTGCTCGTGGTCCGTCCTGGAGGAGGGCCGTCGAGGTTGGCGGCTGCTCGAGCACAACGCGGGAACGCTTCCCGAGCCCGTGAGCAGCGACGACAGGCCGGAAGCGGAAACCGACCGCTGACGCGTGCGGTTCCCTCCAGGTGTCGATTAGGTAAACGGCAAATGGTCGCTATATGCTCCTCGGGCGCCGCGTCGAGAAGACTCGAAGCGGTGACCAGGGGCTATAGCGCAGCTGGTAGCGCACCTCCATGGCATGGAGGGGGTCTGGGGTTCGAATCCCCATAGCTCCACCCATCTTTCGCGGCCCAGGCCGCGCGACAGACCACCGCCGGAGGCGAAATCCGGGGCGGCCGGTGGTGGCGGTAACCTACTGGCCATGCTCCCGACCCCTGACGCGCGATGATCGGTGCCTATTCCGGCTGGCTGATCGGCGCGGCCCTCCTGCTCGCCCTGATCAGTCTGATCACGGCCATCCGGAACCGGCCCATGGGCATCGTCCTGCTTGCCGGGCTCGCGCTCATCGAGGTGGCCCTGCTCGTACAGGCGGGCCTGGCGGTGACGCGGCTGTCCGACCTGGAGCAGGAGACGGCCACCTTCGTCGGCTATCTCGCCGGGACCGTCGTGATCCCGCCCGCCGCCGTCTGGTGGGGCAAGGCGGAGCGCACCCGCTGGGGCCCCGGCGTCATCGCGGTCGCCGGGTTCACCGTCGCGGTCATGACGGGACGGCTCCTCCAACTCTGGAACGGTACGGCGTGAGCGCTCAGGTGACATCCGGGCCGGGCCGGGTCCTCGTCGCCGTCTACGGCGTGTTCGCCCTCGCGGCCACCGCGCGCGCCGCCGTGCAGATCGCGACGCGGTTCGGCGAGGCGCCGCTGGCGTACCTGCTCTCGGCGTTCGCCGCCGTGGTGTACATCCTGCTCACCGTGGCCCTGGCCCGCGGGGAGCGGCGGCTCGCCCTGGCGGCCTGCGTCGTCGAACTGTCGGGCGTGCTGATCGTCGGCACGCTCAGCCTCGTCGACTCCGCGGCGTTCCCGCATGCGACGGTGTGGTCGGGCTACGGCGCCGGCTACCTCTTCGTGCCGCTCGTGCTGCCGATCCTCGGGTTGTTCTGGCTGCGTCGCCGCGCCGTCGTGACCCGTACCGGCGAATCGGACTAGAGCGGGTCACGCGGGGCAGGGCAATCCTCCGAACCCACGAGGACAGGAGGAGAGGCATGAGCTCGATCGAACACTCGGTCAACGTGAACGTCCCGGTGCGCACCGCCTACAACCAGTGGACCCAGTTCGAGAGCTTCCCCGAGTTCATGGAAGGCGTGGACTCCGTCAAGCAGGTCACCGACACCCGGACGTACTGGGTCGTCGAGATCGGCGGCATCCGGCGCGAGTTCGACGCGGAGGTCACCGAGCAGCATCCGGACGAGCGGGTGGCCTGGCGCTCGCTGGACCGGCCGCACCAGTCCGGGGTGGCGACGTTCCACCGCCTCGACGACGATCACTCACGTGTCACGCTCCAGCTGGAGTACGACCCCGAGGGCGTGGCCGAGACCGCGGCCGACGTGCTGCAGATCGTACGGAGAAGGGTCAAGGGCGATCTGGAGCGGTTCAAGACCTTCATCGAGTCGCGCGGCACCGAGAGCGGTGGCTGGCGCGGTGACATCCCGGCCCGCCATCAGGAGGGCGGATCCGGCACCGGATACGACATCGGCGAGCCGATGCCGCCCCAGCCGGTGAACCCGCAGTACCCGCCCCAGTCGCCGCTCCCCGCGCCTGGTCCCGGACCGGTGCCGCCGGCGGGCGACCCGGGAACGCGCCTGCCGCGTACCTGACCTGCGCGCCCCGGCACGCCGGAGTGTCCGTACGGGTGTTACGGCAGTGTTTACGGTTCATGTCGGGAACACGCCCTCTGGTATGGTTGTCGAATCATAGGATGAATCGACACTGAAAAGAGGGTTGTCACCGGCATGACCGCCGTCGTCGTACGCAGGGGCAGATCGGGATCGGTCGCCTGGCTCGTCGGGCTCGGTATCGTTCTCGCGGCGCTCAATCTGCGAACCGCCGTGACCAGCGTGGGCCCCGTGCTCGACCAGGTGAGCGCGGGCCTCGGCATGTCGGGTGTGGCGAGCGGGCTGCTCACCACGCTGCCGGTGCTCTGTTTCGCCCTCTTCGGGGCGATGACCCCGGCGCTCTCCCACCGGGTGGGCGAGCACCGGCTGCTCCTGACCGCGCTCGTCCTGCTCGGGGCGGGGCTGTTGCTGCGCTCCGCGGTGCAGAGTTCGGGCGTGTTCCTCGCGGCCAGCGTGGTGGCGCTGTCCGGCGGCGCGATCGGCAACGTGCTGATCCCGACGCTGATCAAGCGCCACTTCCCCGCGCGGGCCGGGATGATGACCACTGTCTACTCGACGGCCATGGCCGTCGGGACCATGCTCGCCGCCGCCGCGACCGTGCCCATCCAGCGGGCCGCGGGAGGCAACTGGCACGTGGCACTCGGTGTGTGGGCGGCTCTGGCCGCCGTTTCCGCCATTCCGTGGCTTGCGCTCGTGCGCAGTGAGCCGGAGCGGCACCGGGTACGCGGGACGGGACTCGGCGAGCTGGCGCGCAGCAGGCTGGCCTGGGCGATCGCCGCGTACTTCGGCACCCAGTCCCTCATCGCCTACGTCATGTTCGGCTGGCTTCCCCAGCTGCTGCAGGACAACGGGTACACGTCGGGGCAGGCGGGAACGATCCTCGCGGTGTTCACCGGTCTGGGCATCCCGATCTCGATGCTCGTCCCGGCGCTCGCCGCCCGGATGGCCGACCAGCGGTTGCTGGTCATCGGGTTCGGCGCCGCGTACGTGATCGGGTTCGCCGGGCTGCTGACCGGGCACGCGCTCTGGGCGTGGACGATCGTCGTGGGCATCGGCATGGGCTCCTTCCCGCTCGCGCTGGCGATGCTCGCGCTGCGCGCCCGGACGGCCGAGGCCACGGCGGCGCTGTCCGCCTTCGGGCAGAGCGCCGGTTACCTGATCGCCGGCGCCGGCCCGCTCGCCGTGGGCGTGCTGTACGAGGTCAGCGGCGGCTGGACGATGCCGTTCGCGCTGTTGTTCGCCGTGGTCGCCGCCCAGATGGTGGCCGGCTGGTACGCGGGGGCGCAGAGGGTCATCGAGGACGAATGACACCGGTGTGGCTTGCGTCTCCACGGGGGCGGCGCAAGCCACACAAAAGTGGAAAATTCGCCAGCGATACCCCTTACGATCATTCCCAAAACCTGAGGAGTGATCGTGTCTGACCCCATTGCCCCGGCCGGTGTGAACCCGCAGATCCCCAACGCCGCCCGCATGTACGACTACTACCTGGGCGGCAAGGACAACTTCGCCGCCGACAGGGAGATGGGCGATCTCGTGCTGGGGATCTTCCCCCAGATGCGGGAGATCGCGCTCCAAAGCCGCGACACGATCCGGGAGATCGTCGAGCATCTCGCGGCGCAGGGGATCAGGCAGTTCCTCGACCTCGGATCCGGCATGCCGACCCGGGAGAACGTCCACGAGATCGCCACGCGGGTCGCGCCGGACGCCCGCGTGGTCTATGTGGACCACGACGAGGTCGTCTGCGCGCACGGCCGGGCGCTGCTCGCCGAGCCGGAGCGCGTGGCCATGGTGCACGCGGACGTGCGCGACCCGAAGAGCGTCCTCGACCACCCCGAGGTGCGCGCGGTGATCGACTTCGACCAGCCGGTCGGCGTGCTGATGATGTTCCTGCTGCACCTCGTCCCCGACGAGGACCGGCCGCACGAGTTCGTCGAGGAGTACCGCGCGGCGCTCGCGCCGGGCAGCTATCTGGCGATCGCGCACGCGGGGAGCGACGCCCAACCGGAGATGATGGCCCGGATCACCAAGCTCTACGAGCAGGCCAACTCCCCGTTCCGGCCGCGCTCGCGGGACGAGGTCGCCGCCTTCTTCGGTGACTTCGAGCTGATCGCCCCATGGGATCTGACCATCCCCGAGGACCTGCCCATGTTCATGGACGAGGACCTGGCCAAGACCGGCTACTGCGGGCTGGGCCGTAAGCGCTGAATCTCTCCCGTTCGCCAGGGGTGCCGGAGTCGGTGGGCGCGGGTCGCGCCTGCCGGCGGAGGGGGTCGGTCGGCATCCCTGGAGCGGCGGTTCCCCGCGGCCCCGCCGAATTCGCACACAGAAATAGGATGTTTATCGAACGGTGGCCGGTAATTTATTTGCCTCTGTTATGATAGGCGTATTCATTATTATTCGTCATTAGCATTGTGGGCGTAATTCCGATCCGAAAGGGAATCCGCCTGTGTGCTATGACGCCGATGCCGTGCCGCCGATCCACGGAGCGCCCGTAACGACCGCCGCCTCCACGCGCCTCCCGCTGACCTCCGCCGACGGCGCCGAGTTCGCGGCGTATCTCTCCCGCCCCGGGCGGGCGTCCGGAACGGGCGTGCTGGTGCTGCCCGACAACCGCGGGCTGTCCGGCTTCTACGAGCAGCTCACCGTACGGCTCGCCGAACAGGGCCACCACGCGCTCGCGATCGACTACTTCGGCCGGACGGCCGGCACCGAACCGCGCGACCCCGACGCGTTCCCCTTCATGGAGCATCTCGGCGCGCTCACGAGGGACGGCCTGTACGCCGACATCGCCGCCGGGGCGGACCGGCTGAGGCGGGAGGGCTGCTCGGCGGTGGTCTCGCTCGGCTTCTGCTTCGGCGGCCGGATGGCGTTCACGTCGGCCCTTCCCCGGTTCGGCCTGGCCGGAGCGATCGGCCTGTACGGATATCCCGGCGTGCTCTTCGGGGCGGCGGGACCCACGCAGCTGGCCCCCGAGCTGGAGGCGCCCATCCTCGCGATGTTCGGGGGAGGGGACGAGGGCATCCCCGCCGACATGGTCGCCGCGTTCGGCGCGGCGCTCACGGACGCGGGTGTCGAACACGAGATCGTCACCTATCCGGGCGCGCCGCACGGGTTCTTCGAGCTCGGGATGGAGGAGTTCGCCGGGGCCTGCGCGGACGCCTGGACGCGCACCCTCGCGTTCCTGGCCGGGCATCGCCCGGCCGCGACGGCCGGGGCGTGAACAAGAGTGGCCGCCCGAGGCGACCTGACCTCGCCTCGGGCGACCACCATGCAAGGGTACGGCCTCACCCCGCCCTTCGGAAATTCCCTTCGGCGGTCCGTTTCCCAGAATATTGATTCGTTCCCGAAATGAGGAGTTCCAGCCGGGAGCGATCGGACGGAAACCCGCGTGCGCGGTGCCGCTGAGCCGCGATAGCGTGCACGCGTGCGATTGATCATCTCTCCGCCGCCCGCCCGATAGCGGGCGGACCCTCTCGTGAGCCGGGCCCGAAGTGGTCCGGCCGATGGTGGCTGCCCGTTCTCCGGGCCCTTCCCACCACTCACATGAGAGACATCGATGACGCACGTTCCTGCCCTGCCCGTACGCCGGGGCCTCATCTTCGTGTCCGCCGCCGGGATCGCCTGGGGGACCGGCGGCGCGGTCGGCGACTTCCTGCGGCGGGCGGGAGATCTCAGCCCCGTGGCCGTCACCTTCTGGCGGTTCGTGATCGGGGCCGCGCTTCTGCTCGGCGTGACCTTCATCGGCCGCCCGGCGGGCTCCCGCCGGGCCGATCCGCGCCGGTCGTGGCGGATGATCCTGGCACTCGGGACGACCATGGCCGTCTCCCAGGTCGCGTACTTCGCGGCGATCGCCGAGAGCGGCGTCGCCCTCGCCACGATGATCGCCATGGGGGTGAACCCCCTGTTCGTCGCGGCCGGGGGCCGGCTCCTCCTCGGCGAGCGGCTGAGCCGTGCCGCGAAGACGGGCGTCGGCGCGGCCGTGGCGGGACTGGCCATGCTCGCCGGAGGACCCGGCGAGTTCTCCGCGGCCGGCGCGGGATACGCCGTCCTGTCGGCGGCGGCCTACGCCGCGATGACGCTGCTGAGCGGCGCGAAGCGGTCCGGCCCGGCTGACCGGGAAGGGGAGGCTCGCGGGGACACGGTCGCCTGGTCCTTCGTCGCCGGTGCCGTCTGCCTGCTGCCGCTCGCCCTGGCGGACCGCGTGCTTCCCTCAGGAGGTGATCCGCTCGCCGCGACGCTGTCGCTGGCCTACCTGGGCATCGTCCCGACCGCGCTCGCGTACGGGCTGTTCTTCGCCGGGCTGGGCGTGGTCAGCGGCACCACGGCGGCGGTGGTCGTTCTGCTGGAACCGCTGGTCGCGGGGGCGATCGGCGTCGTCCTGCTGGGCGAGCACCTCACCCCGCTCCAACTCGCCGGTGGCGCGCTGCTGATGGCCGCCGTCTACCGGCTCGGGCGGGCCGAACTCGCCGCCGGCCCGGCGGGGGAGGGCGACGGCCGCGCCTGACTCCCACCGGCCGCGGTTCACGCCAGGCGGGCCACGCTCCACGACACGGGCGGCAGCACCACCCTGAGCGGGACGCCACGGCGTGCGGCGGCGGAACGTCGTCGAACCGGACCGTCCCGTACACCGGGGCGGGACGGTCCGACTCCGCCGCTACCCGGCGAAGCGGCGTTCCGGCAGGCCCGCGCCCGCGCCGGGCAGCACGAACAACGACCCGGCGAGCGGCTGCCCCTCCTTGGCCTCCGACGTGATGTAGAGATCGGTCAGGCCGGGGCCGCCGAACGCGCACGCGGTGGGCTGGTCCACCGGAACGTCCACCACCCGGTCCAGCCGCCCGTCGGGCGTGTACCTGCGCACCTGGCCGGCGCCCCAGACCGCGACCCACACGCATCCGTCGGCGTCCACGGTGATCCCGTCGGGCCGGCCGCCCTCGATCGCGGTGAACACGCGACGGCCGGAGATGTCGCCGCTCGGTGCGTAGTCGAAGACGTCGAGCCGCCGGGTGGGCGTGTCGGCGTAGTACATGAGCGTGCCGTCCGGACTCCAGGCGATGCCGTTGCTGATGGTCACGCTCTCCAGCGCCGTGGTGACGGCGCCGCCGGGGTCCACCCGGTAGAGCCGCCCGCCGCCCGGCGCCTGGTCGTACCGCATCGTGCCCGCCCACAGCCGCCCCTGGGGATCGACCGCGGCGTCGTTCCCGCGCACGCCCTCGCGCGCCAGGTCGGCCAGCCAGCGGAACCCGCCGTCGGGGTCGAGCAGCCCCACCCCGTCGACCAGGTTGAGCACCAGCCCGCCGTTCGCGCGGGGTCTGGCCGCGCCGACGTGTTGCGGCGCGTGCCGTACGGTGTCGGAGCCGGTCGACGGGGAGAAGTAGTGGATCTCCGCCGCGGGGATGTCCACCCAGAGCAGTTCGCCCGTCTCCGGGAGCCATGTGGGTCCTTCGGCGACCTGGGCGCGGGTCTTCAACGCGATCTCAACCACGGATCCCGAGCCTAGCCGAGCGATCCCTTCCCGCCAGCACGGCCGCCGCCGCTTCGAGGGCGCTGTGGACGGACACCTCGCCGAGCAGTCCGGGGGCGGCCACGGAGTCGCCCGCGAGCCAGACGCCGCCGCCCCGGTCGATCGCGGGCCGGTCCCGCCAGGTACGTCCGGGAAGGTCGAGCGCGCCGGTCCGGCCCGCCGCCACGGCGTCGCGCCGCCAGGTCAGGCGGTCCCGCCAGCCCGGCAGGCCGAGGTCGGCGATCCGCTCCAGCCTGGCGACGGCCGCGGCCTTCGACTCGTCCGGCCGCATGGGCATCTGGAGCTGGACCAGGCTCTCACCGCGAGGGGCGAGCGACGGGTCCGGCAGGGAGTACCGCTCGAAGAAGCCGCCCTCGTCCAGGTCGGAGACGAGGAACAGGTCGCCCGGCCTCCGGCGTACGGCCAGGTCGAGCAGGACGGCGCGGCCGCCCTCCCAGCGCAGGGTGTCGTCGCCGAGCAGGTTCCTGGCCGCGTCGAGCGACGTGGCCACGATCACCGGACCTGCGGGGAGTTCGTCGACCCGCGATCCGGTCTCGACGCGCACCCCCAGGTCGCGCGTGTGCGCGGCCATCCGGTCGACGACCCGTCCCCAGCCGCCGATGACGTAGCGGACTGTGGGATAGCGCGGCGAGAAGGCGCGCCGGAGGCGTTCCCAGACGAAGGCCGCGGACAGCCTGCCCGGATCGGCGTCGTAGGTGACGACGCCGAGCAGGCCCGCGGCGGCGCGCGCGGGTCCCGCACCGAACCGGCGCCCGGCCCACGAACGGAAGTCCTCGTCCACGGGCGCGCGCACCCCCCGCCGGGCGGTCATGGCGAGCAGGCCCAGCGGCGGCCGCGCCGTCAGCCGGTCGCGGTACCTGAACCTGCTCCGGGCCAGTACCCTCAGCGGCAGGCTCACGTACGGCTGGACCAGCTTCCGCTCCGCCAGCCACCGGAACGGCGCGCCGTCGTAGAAGACGTGCGTGCCGTCGTTCGCGACGTACGGCGCGGCGGAGGAGCGGGCCCGGCCGCCGAGGGTCCGGTGCGCCTCGTGCAGCGTGACGGCCGCCCCGCCCTCGGCGCACGCGATCGCGGCGGTCAGCCCGGCCAGTCCGCCGCCGATGATGGTGATGTTTTGGCTCATGTACTCCGGGACGTGCCGCTGGGCGTGATTCGTGACATCTTCTCCGGATTTGCGATGAGATAGATGGTCTCGATCTTGCCGTCGGAGACGACAAGGGAGATCACGGTGACGGCGCGGCCCTCGGCGGTCGCCACGAGCGCCGGGCCGCCGTTGACGTCGGTGATCTCCAAGCCGATCGAGGTGAGATCGCCCGCCCCGATCGAGGTCAGGAACCGGGCGACCCCGTTCTCGGACGCGATGGCCATGAGGAACCGCGCGACGTGATCCCGTCCGGTCATCACCCGCAACGGCGCCTTCGCCCTGCCGCCACCGTCGCCGACGAACGTGACGTCCGCCTTCAGGAGCTCCATGAGCCCGCGCAGGTCGCCTTCGGCGCAGGCGTCGGCGAAACGCTCGGTCACCCGCCTGCGCTCCCTCCGGTCCACGTCGAACCGCGGCCGGCGCTCCTGCACGTGGTCGCGGGCCCGCCTGGCGAGCTGCCGGACGGCGGGTTCGCCTCGGCCCAGGATCCCGGCGATCTCCGCGTACGAGAAGCCGAACGCCTCCCGCAGGACGAACACCGCGCGCTCCAGCGGCGACAACGTCTCCAGAACGACCAGCAGGGCGAGCTCCACGCCGTCGGCCAGGCCGGCGTGTTCCGCCGCGTCCGGCTCGGTGCTGACCGGCTCGGGCAACCACGGGCCGACATACTCTTCGCGCCGCGCCCTGACCCGCCGCAACCGGTCGATCGCCAGGTTCGTGGTCACGCGCACCAGGTACGCCCTGGGGTTCCCGATCGCCTCCGCGTCCACCTCGGACCAGCGCAACCACGCGTCCTGCACCACGTCCTCGGCGTCGGCCGCGCTGCCCAGGATGCGGTACGCCACCCCGGTGAGCAGGTCACGATGGCTGACGAACAGTTCGGTGCTCATAGGACCTCAGACGTATCACGGACCACCGATGTGACATCGCCGCGTTCGGTTACCGTCCGGCGCGCCGATTCCTATACACTGACAGGCGTCGCAAGGGGCTATAGCGCAGCTGGTAGCGCACCTCCATGGCATGGAGGGGGTCTGGGGTTCGAATCCCCATAGCTCCACTCGTTCGATCAGGGTCGGCGGCGTTCCATCACAGGGAGCGCGCCGGCCTTCCGCGTTTCGCCACCGGGGCGGGGGTGGCGCCTCCCGCGGTCGTAACATGCCGATCATGCTGAGCCGGCGGGCAGCCTTCCTGATGCCGCTTCTCCTCGTCTCCGGGTGCACCGCGCACACGCGATCTTCATGACCGGGATGTGGATCGAGCGCTACCCCCGCGTGGCGGCCGGGCTCGCGGCCGATCCGCTGTTCGAGGTGGCCGACCATTCCTACGATCACGAGGCGTTCGTCACTCCCTGCTACGGGCTGGGCCGTACCCACGACATGCGGCGGAGCCTCCGCAGGACCGAGGCCCTGCTCGACCGGCTCGACCCCGGCCACCCGAGGTTCTTCCGGTTCCCCGGAGGTTGCTTCGACAAGGCGGCGCTGAAGGCGGTCGCCGCGGAGGGCCTGACGCCCGTCCAGTGGGATGTGATCGGCGGGGACGCGTTCGCGACCTCGAAGGACGCGATCGTGAAGCAGACCCTCGACGGCGTGCGCGGTGGGTCGATCGTCGTGCTCCACCTGGGCGGCGGCAAGCCGTCCGGGCTGACCGACGCCGCGCTGCCCGCCATCGTCCGGGGACTCCGGGAACGCGGGCTCCGGCCGGTCACGCTCTCCACGCTGCTGCGGCATCGCTGACGGATCCGGGCGATACCGGTGGCTCGCGTGGAGGTCTATTGCCGGATTGTCTGATATCACGCGATGAGCACGGTTTGCCGTCGCTTACGTGACGGGCTCGGCTTCGCCGTACGGCATGGCGTCGTAAGGGGCGAACGGGAGCCGACGGAGGTGCCGGATGAAGCCGCGTTTACCAGTCCTGGTGGGGATCGCCCTGCTGTCAGTCACTCTCGCCGCCTGCGGTGGAGGGAGAGAAACACCGTCATCGGCCGGCCGGGCCGCCCCCGGCGACCAGGCGGCGGTGGCCGACGGCCAGGAGCGTGACGCCACCGCCGAGCAGATCTCGACGTTCGCCCTCGACGTCGACACCGCGTCGTACGGCTACGCGCGCCGGGCGATCCTGGAGGGCAGGCTGCCCGAGCGCGACCAGGTCAGGACCGAGGAGTTCGTCAACTCCTTCGAGCAGGACTACGCCGAGCCGGACGACAACGGCTTCGCCGTACACGTCGACGGGGCCAGGACGAGCGGCGGCGCGCTGGTCCGGGTGGGGCTGCGCACGCGCGGCGTCGGCACGGAGGAGCGCCGACCGGCCAGCCTGACCTTCGTGGTGGACGTCTCCGGATCCATGGCCGAGACCGGCAGGCTCGACCTCGTGCGCGACGCCCTGCACACGCTCGTCGACCAGCTCATGCCGGGGGACCAGGTGTCGATCGTGTCCTTCAGCGACTCGGCCCGCCTGATCAGCCCGATGGTCCCGGTGACGGAACGCTCGCGGCTGCACGGCGCCATCGACGAGTTGAACACCGAGGGATCGACCAACCTGGAGGACGGCCTCGTCACCGGCTACCAGGAGGCGTCCCGGGCGTTCCGCTCCGTCGCCACCAACCGGGTGATCCTGCTCTCCGACGGTCTCGCCAACACCGGTGAGACCGCGTGGCAGGGCATCCTCGACCGGGTGAGCGACTACGCGGGCAAGCAGATCACCCTGCTCTGCGTCGGCGTCGGCCGGGAATACGGGGACCACCTGATGGAGCAGCTCGCCGACAACGGGGACGGCGCCGCCGTCTACGTGAGCTCGCAGGAGCAGGCGCGCGAGGTCTTCGTCGACCGGCTCCCGGCCAACCTCGACCTCCGTGCCCGAGACGCCAAGGCGCAGGTCGTCTTCAACCCGGCGACCGTCGAGTCGTACAGCCTGCTCGGATACGAGAACCGGGAGCTGGCGCCCGAGGAGTTCCGCGACGACTCGCGCGACGGGGGCGAGGTCGGGCCGGGCCACTCCGTGACCGCGCTCTACTGGGTACGGCTGCGCGCCGGGGCGTCCGGGCAGCTCGCGACGGCCACGGTCCGCTGGCTCGACCCCGACAGCCGCAGGCCGGCCGAGATCAGCCGCGCGGTGGACACGGGTGACGTGCGCGGCGACCTGTGGACCTCGGCGCCGATCCGACTCCAGGTCGACGCGGTGGCGGCGGCCTTCGCCGACTACCTGCGTGCTCCGTGGTCGGACCGGAGCGAGCGGTTCGGGCTGGGGCTGGGCGACCTGGCGGACCAAGGTTCCCGCCTCGCGGCGGCCACCGAGGATCGCGACGTGACCGAGCTGGCCGATCTGATCAACCGGACGCGGTCCTTCAGCTGATCGGTTACAGCCTGGGCCGGGAAGTCCTATACACTGGCGTGGCGCCGCGTGGGGAAACCCGTCGCGGGGTCACCAAGGGGCTATAGCGCAGCTGGTAGCGCACCTCCATGGCATGGAGGGGGTCTGGGGTTCGAATCCCCATAGCTCCACTCGTGGGCCGTTCTCGAGACGGCTGCAGGACAGTTGACGGGATCCCGTCCGATCGTCTGGATCGGACGGGATTTTGTCGTTTCAGGGGTTCTCCGAGCTCGGTTCGGCGGAGTTTGGGGCCCGCGGAGCGGTGTCGCGAAAGGCTGCGGTGCCGACAAACCGCCACCAGATACCGTAGCGGGCGGCGCACCCGTTGAAGATCAGAGCACGAACGCTCGATCGGCCGCGGACGTGGTCGCGCACCACGCCAGGCTGGCAAGTTATTGAGCTCTGCTGCGAAACCCGCAGACCGAACGAGAAGGGAATTGCCAGGTGCGAACCCGGCAAGGAGCTCGAATCGTATTGTTAGATCCCGATGACCGGCTGCTCATGATGCAGGTCCGAGACGATGGTGTCATCGTCGTCCCCGGTCGTCCCGCACCGGCGTCGTTCTGGATTCTGCCTGGCGGCGGCGTTGAGACCGGTGAGACCTTTCTCCAGGCCGCCCACAGGGAACTGTTTGAAGAGACCGGCCTGACCGACATCGACTGGGGCCCATGTCTGTGGACTCGCGACGTGAACGCCTACTGGTCAGGAGAGCCCATCCACGCGCATGAGAGGTACTTCCTCGCCCGAATCCGCAACAACCAGAGCATCAGTCGCATGTATCTAGAGCCCGCTGAACACGATGTGATCATTGAACACCGGTGGTGGTCTTTCGAGGAGCTGGCCTCTGCCCAGGCAACGCAGACCTTCTTCCCTCCCGGGCTGCCCCTGCTGCTCGCTGATGTCCTGGACGGGAACGGGTGCCTGCCGAGCGAACCGTTGGCCCTGGACATGTAGGTCCCCCCCGACGACCTGGGAAACGATCGACTCGCGCGTGGGAAGCGATCTTCGGTCGCCGTCAGTTCCAACACGTCATTCGCTCTCGTGAACGCCCCACTCGTGGGCCGTCTTGAGACGGCTGCTGCAGGGCAGTTGACGGGATCTCGTGAGCGGTAATCCGATTGCGGCGTCGCGTCCACGCCTCATAGCGTGAGGGCGAAATCGGACGGCGTAGGTCGCGAGAGCCGCGAATGCCCCGCTCGCCGGTCGCTCCGCCACGGGGATCGTGTTTCGAGGGGAGAAAGAGGAACGGCCTCTCCGGCGCCGTGCCTCGCTCGGATGATGACACCTGAGAATCTCGTACGCCTGCTGGCGGAGCCGAGCCGAATGCGGGTTCTGGCGGCGATCGCACTCGGAGCGAACACGCCGTCCGACATCGCTGAGCCGTCCGGACTGTCGGCGAAAGACGCGTCAAAGGCCGCTCAACGGCTCCAGGACCACGATCTGATTGTGGCGGGCGACGACGGGCTGCGTGTGGATTATGAGCGACTCAGGAATCTGTCGCGTGAAATAGCGGATTCGTCGCGGCCGGAGGGCGGCGAGCCGACGGAATCCGCCCTGCTGCCCTTCGTTCAGGGCGGGCGGCTGACCACGGTTCCCGCGCAGCAGCGCCGCCGGTACGTCGTTCTCGAGCACATCGTGGCGCGGTCCTTCGAACCGGGCGTCGCGTACGAGGAGCGTGTCGTCAACGACAAGCTTCGCGAGTGGTGCGAGGGGGGCGAGGTCGACCATGTGGCCATTCGCAGGTACCTCATCGACATGGGCCTGCTCACCCGGGGAGGCGGGGTCTACCGGGTGAAGGGGGAACCGGCTCCCGAACCCGGCGTCGCCGAGCGCTTCGTCAGGGCCGTCGGCCTCGAATAGCGGGGTTCCGCGGAAGTCGATCCCGTCGCCGACGTGGTCAGGGACGGCGGCGTGGGCGGGCTCCGGACGCGAGGAACACGCCGGCGGTCAGCAGGGTCGCCGCGGCCTGGGCGATCAGGAACCCGGCAGGTGACGCCGGTCGGGCCAGCAGGGCGGCGAGCGCCGGGGCGCAGCCGAGCGTCGCGACGTCGATCCCGGTGAACGCCCACAGGAGCGGCCCCATCGGGACCGGGCCGCCCGGGGTGTCGATCACGGGCAGTGAGTGGTCGATCGGCCCGCACCCCGCGATGCGCAGCGCGGCGACGGCGAGTGGCGGAGCGCACAGCGGCACGAACGCCCACCACGACGCGCCCGCGACCGCTCCCGTGACGACCGGCCCGGTGACGGCCAGTCCAGTGACGGCCAGTCCGGCGAGCGCGGCCGCGAGCCAGGCAGCGGCGAGCAACGCGGGCGGGATCGCTCGTGCCGCTCTCGTCCATTCCCGCGTGGCGCCGAGCAGTCGGCCCAGGCCGGGGTTCTCGCTGTCCCGGCGGGCCCCGGAGGTGCCGGAGGTCGCGGCGGAAAGGGCGCCGGCGAGCAGCGCGACCACTACCAGCGGTGTGATGCCACCACTGGCGACGGCGGCCAGTGCGGGGAGCGCCGCCACCGCGAGAAGCACCGCCAGGCGAGCGGGGTGGCGGCCCAGCCTGCGCGCCTCCACCCAGGCGACCGCGAGCGGCGCGGGCAGCCGCGGCCAGCGCCGGGACCGCAACCGGCGGGCCCGCCAGTGGTTGTCCTCGGCGATCCAGGTGAGCAGCGTGGGTTCCAGCGTGAGAAGGGCGTCGGTCGCCTGCCCCGTACGCACGGACGAGGCGATCACCGCCCGCGTGGGGAAGCCGGGCAGCGCTCGCCATGCCCGTACGGCGACGGCTGCCGAGGCCAGGGCGGCGCCGGTGGCGGCCGCCATGACAGCGCTCGCGGGCAGACGGGGGAGCGAGGTGAGCAGGGAGCGCCACGGAAGGACCGCACCGCTCGCCGCCGCCAGCCCGGCGACGATCGCCAGGACGGCGATCACGGTGAACGCGACGCTCAGCCAGCCCCCCTCCGTGTCCGAACGCTGGGCCAGTACGGCCAGGGCCGCCCCGCCGACGCAGGCCGCGACGCCGATGACGACGGCGCCGGTCACGCGGAGCGCGACGAGATCCGGGACTCCGAGCACGGCCAGGGCGGCGATGCCCAGCACGGTTCCGGCGACGACCGACACGACCAGCAGCCGGACCACCGCGGGCCGGAGGACGGCACGCCGGTCGAGGGGCGACAGGACCAGCCAGGTGGCGTCCGCCGGAGACAGCGCGACAGGACCGACCAGGCGGGCCAGCGCGACCAGGCCCGCGTACGCGAGGACGATCAGGGCCAGGCCGGTGCCCATCGTCGTCGGATCGGCGTCGGCGACCGGCGCCAGCAGGCGGTTCCACGCCCGGGAGAGGGGATCGGCGGCGATCGCGCCCAGCAGCACGACGGCGAAGACCAGCGTGTAGCGGTCCTGCCAGGTCCGCGTCCGTCTCGCCCGAGGGGCGCGGATGATCGCGCGAGCGGCGGCGAGGGTGTTCATCGGGCGGCTCCGGCGGCCAGGCGGCCGGAGGACAGGACGTTGTGCCGCGCGCCGGTCGCCGCGATGAGCCCCGGGTCATGGGTGGCCATCACGATGGTTCCTCCGTCCGCGGCGTATTCGGTCAGTATCTCGGCCAGCCGGCCGCGGAAGGCGGTGTCCAGCCCGTGTTCCGGCTCGTCGAGGAGCAGCAGCCGGCTCGGCCGTACCAGTGCCGTGGCCAGGGAGAGCCGCTGCCGCTGGCCGGTGGAGAGCGTCGACGGGACGGCGTCGGCCCGCTCGGTCAGCCCGCAGCGCTCCAGCACCTCGCCGACGCCCGGCCAGGCGTCGCCCACCGGTTCGTGGGTGACCCGGATCAGCTCGACGTGCTCGCGTACGGTCAGGCCGGGATACCAGGCCGGCTCCGCGGCGATCATGGCGACCGCGCGCCAGAACGTCGCGTCGTCCCGTGGCGGTGCGCCGAAGACGGTGACCTCTCCGGACGTTGGGGTTCGCAGTCCCGCCAGGCAGCGCAGCAGGGTGGACTTCCCGCTCCCGTTCTCACCCACGACCGCGACGATCTCGGACTCGCGGACCGTCAGGTCGACCCCGCGGAGGACGGGGTTCGCGCCCATCTCGACGTGAAGGTTCTCGACAACGATGATCGGTTCAAGCACCACCCGAGCCTAACCGGATCGGCGCGGAGCGCGCGGGTCGCCGCTTTCCGTGCGGCGCCGGTCAGCCGGTGTGCGGCGGACGGGACCTGAAGGTCTGGCGGTAGGTGAGAGGAGCGACACCCACCGCCGCGTGCAGGTGCTGGCGCAGGGACACCGTGGTCCCGAATCCGGTCCTCCTGGCGATCTCGTCCACGGTGAGGTCGGTGGTCTCCAGCAGGTGCCTGGCCTGCTCCACCCTGCGGCCGGTCAACCAGCGCGCCGGGCTGAGACCCGTCTCCTCGCGGAACCGGCGGGTGAACGTGCGCACGCTCATCCTGGCGTGGGCGGCCAGGTCGGCCAGATCGGCCGGCTCGTGCAGCCGTTCCAGCATCCAGGTCCGGGTCGGCGTCGTGCTGGTGCCGTGCGGATCGGGCAGGGGCCGCTCGATGTACTGCGCCTGGCCGCCCTCCCTGAAGGGAGGGGTCACGCACCGGCGGGCCGCGCGGTTGGCGACCTCGCTGCCGTGGTCCCGGCGGATCACATGCAGGCACAGGTCGATTCCCGAGGCCACCCCCGCCGAGGTGAGGATGTCGCCGTCGTCGATGAACAGCACGTCGGGATCGAGCCGTACCCGGGGGAAGAGCGACCTGAAGCGGCGGGCGTTGCGCCAGTGCGTGGTGGCCGGACGCCCGTCGAGCAGACCGGCCGCGGCCAGCACGAACGCCCCCGTGCAGATGGACATCAGCCGGGACCGTCCCGCCGCCGCCCGCAGGGCGGAGCGCAGTTCCGCGTCGATCTCGCCGTCGACGAGCGCCGGCCCGCCGTGGATGCCGGGGACGATGACGGTGTCGGCGGTCTCCAGGACGGAGAGGTCGTGGTCGGGCACCACGCGGTACCCGGCGGAGGTGCGTACGGGAGCTCCTCCGGGCGAGCAGGCCACGATCTCGTAGAGCTTCTCCCAGCCGGCGTTCTCGGCCACCTGGAAGACCTGCCCCGGGATGCCGAGGTCAAGAGGGGCGAAGTCGTCGAGGGCCACGATCGCGACGCGGTGCCGCTTCCCGGCCGATGACGCGCCGCGTGCGCCGCCTGCGCCGTCCGGGACGGCGTGAGACGGGGCCGGGCGCCCCGCGTCGGGCTCGGTCCGGGGCCCGGATTCCGGAGTGCTGGAGGCCATGGCCGGATTCTTTCACATATTGGCTTTCAGGCCACTCGTAGGCGACATTTCCCCCCAGGAATGATGTCCGGGGTGAGGGTGACAAGATTGAGAAGCACGCGCCTCCACCGCGCGTGGATCGTAGCCGCGGTGGCCCTGGTCGCGATCGTCGGTGCGGCGGGTTTCCGGGCGACGCCGGGAGTGTTCATCACGCCGCTCCAGGAGGAGTTCGGCTGGACGAGGGGCACGATCGGCCTGGCCGTGTCGGTGAACCTCATGCTCTACGGCCTGACCGCGCCGTTCGCCGCCGCGCTGATGGACCGGTTCGGCATGCGCAGGGTCGTGTCCACCGCCCTCGTCCTGGTGGCCCTCGGCAGCGGCGTCACCGTGTTCATGACGGCGAGCTGGCAGCTCGTGCTCTGCTGGGGAGTGCTCGTCGGGCTCGGCACCGGCTCCATGGCGCTCGTGTTCGTCGCCACCATCACCGACCGCTGGTTCGTACGGCACCGCGGGCTGGTCACCGGTGTGCTGACGGCGGGTGGTGCCACCGGCCAGCTCATCTTCCTGCCGGTGCTGGCCCATCTCGTCGAGATGTCGGGGTGGCGGGCGGCGGCGCTGACCGTGACCGCGTGCGCGCTGGTCGTCGTGCCGCTGGTGTGGTTCCTGCTCCGCGACACCCCCCAAGAACTCGGCCTGACCCCGTACGGCGCCGAGGAGGGCGCGGAACCGCCACCCGCCCGCCCGGCCGGGGGAGGGGCGGCGGCCCGGGCGCTGCGGGTGCTGCGCGAGGCCGCGCGCAACCGGTCGTTCTGGTATCTCGTCGGCGGCTTCGCCATCTGCGGTGCGAGCACGAACGGCCTGGTCGGCACCCATTTCATCCCGGCGGCGCACGACCACGGCATGACCGAGACCACGGCGGCCGGGCTGCTCGCGGCCGTGGGGGTCTTCGACATCGTGGGGACCGTGTTCTCCGGCTGGCTCAGTGACCGGGTCGACCCGAGGCGCCTGCTGGTCGTCTACTACGCGCTGCGCGGGTTGTCCCTGTTGATCCTTCCGCAGCTCTTCGCCGCGACGGCGCATCCGAGCATGCTGGTGTTCATCATCTTCTACGGACTGGACTGGGTGGCGACCGTGCCGCCGACGGTGGCCCTCTGCCGGCGGATCTTCGGTGCCGACGGGGCGATCGTGTTCGGCTGGGTGTTCGCCTCCCACCAGATCGGCGCGGCGTTCGCCGCCACCCTCGCCGGGGTGACCCGGGACCACCTCGGGAACTACGACCTCGCCTGGTACGGCGCGGGCGTCCTGTGCCTGGCCGCCGCCCTGATGTCGGCCAGGATCGCCGCGAGAGTGAGGGAGACGCGGGAGGCTGGAATCCTGGTCCGATGAACCAATGGGTCCTCCCTCTCGTCGTACGCATCGAGCGTGCCGCTCCCCCTGAGCGCACCGATGCCCTCGAAGCGGCGGCGCACGCCGTGTTGAGCCTGCTCGACCAGGACGAATGGGCCGAGCCGATCGCGCAGTGGGAGCGGATCGGGATCAGGAAGGTGGTCCGCCGGGCGCGGGGGGCGGAGTGGCGCCGGGTGCTGGGCCTGCCCGGCATCACGGTCCAGGTGCGGACGGCCGAGGTGCGCGTGCACCCGCCGATACCGCTCGACGACTGGCCCAAGGATCTCCAGCGGCTCCAGGTCTCCGGGACCGATTTGACCGATTCCGGTGTTCCAGTCGGTCCGGATCGGGACGGCGTGGTCCTCTGGGTGAATCCGCATCTGGAGATGACCGCGGGCAAGGCGATGGCACAGGCGGGGCACGGCGCCCAGCTCGCGTGGTGGGGCAGTGACGGGCGGGCCAGGACCGCGTGGCGCGGCCGGGGATCGATGGTGGCCGTGCGGACCGCGACCCCCGGGATGTGGGCGTCGCTGGTGGACAGCGGCCTGCCGGCGGTGCGGGACGCCGGCTTCACGGAGATCGAGCCGGGGTCGGTCACGGTGATCGCCGACGCTCCCTGGCTCAGGCAGGGCGGCTTCCGTCCCGAGGGCTGGGGGCCGCTCCGCGCCACATGATCCCGTTCCCGAAGTGTGATGGGGATCGCGCCCGAAATACAGCGATATGCCGTACGCTCCCGATCGTGTCACCTGGGGACAATGGGACGAAAGCTGTTCCGACATACGTGGCGGCCGAAGCGGAGACGACGCCGCTGCCCAAGATCGTGGTCCCCGCGCCCCCGCCGGCTCCCGGCGGCGGCAAGGGACTGGGCGACATGCCGATGCGCGTCGTCTACCGGACGATCGCGGCCGTGACCGCCGTCGCGGCGGTGGGCGTCGCGGGGTTCGTCGTCCTGCGCGGCGGGGATGACGACGCCTCCGCCCCGTCGGTGGTCGCCGCCCATACCGCGGTGGCGAGCCCGCCCGTGGGCACCCCCGGCGTGAGCGCCGCCACGACGGGCGACCCGGCCGCCACCCCGGCGATGACTCCGGCCGCGACCCCCGAGGCCGCCTCGCCCGCGGCTTCCCCGGTGGTGTCCTCCGGTTCCGTGACGGCCACCCCGTCGACCGGCGCCGCGACGGCCACGGCCGTCATGCAGGCCGCGCTCTCCGACCCGCGCATTCCGGCGTTGCCCGAGGGTGACCGGCGGCTGGGCCGGCTGTACGGCCGGGCGGCTCCGGCCCGGGGCGCGCTGAAGGACGACCGGTCGGGCGTCGCGTTCCCCAGGTTCGCCAAGGTGTGGAAGCTCGCCTCGGCCAGCCCGTTCGCCACCCGTCAGATGTTGCCCAAGGTCAAGGGCACGAACTTCCGGGGCCTGCTGGTGTCCTGCCCGGTGCCGATCCCGGTGCAGGCGAGCCCGCGTGACACGGCCTTCCTGGCCGCCCGGTGGACGCTGAACCACCACCCGTCCGGCGCGACGATCGCCTGGACCGCGTCGCAGCCGATCACCGTGAGCGACCGGGACGGCTGGCTGCTCGGCTTCACCGTCAACTACACGATCAAGGGCAAGAAGCGGAAGGCCATGGCGGCCCTCGCCCTGGTCGACGTGCCGAAGGACAAGCCCGCCCTGGTGTTCATGACGATCCCCGACACCCAGAGAAAGCACTGGCGCGACATTAATACCGTCATGTCGCACATTCGCGTGCTTTAGGAAGTGGTCCTCCGGGGGATGATTACGGCCATCCGAATCGGGGGGATCGATATGTCGAATCTGATCGCCGTCGCGTACGACGACGTCGCCACCGCGAACACCGTCCGGGAGAAGCTCTTCGAGCTACAGAAACAGAACTTGATCACGCTCGCGGACGCGGCGGTCGCGGAGCGCACCATGGACGGCAAGATCAAGCTGCACCAGTCGACCAGCACGACCGGCATCGGCGCCGCCGGAGGCGCGCTCTGGGGCGGTCTCATCGGGCTCATCTTCCTCATGCCGCTCATCGGCATGGCCGTCGGCGCCGCCACGGGTGCCGCCGCGGGCGCGATGACCGACGTGGGCGTGGACGACAAGTTCATGAAGAAGATCGGCGAGGAACTCAAGCCCGGCGCGGCCGCCCTCTTCGTGCTCGTCACGCAGAGCACGCCGGACAAGGTCATCCCGCAGATCGCGCCGTTCGGCGGGAAGATCATCCACACGTCGCTGTCCAACCAGGCCGAGGAGAACCTGCGCCAGGCGCTCGCGGGCGCCCGGGGCTGAGGCCGCCAGGCGGCACCGGCACCGCCGCGAGGGCCCGGTGACATCGGTCACCGGGCCCTCGCCCTGTTCCGGGGGGCGCAACCATCCCCCGCACGCCGGGGGTGCCGCGTCTCAGCGCTCGGCGAGCACGATCACCGCGTCCCCGAGCGCGAACGCGATCGGTGACTCCTTGTCCGGGTTCAGCACCACGCCGAACCTCGGCGGCTCGTTGATCCCGGCGGCCAGGCGGTAGCCGATCGCGGTCTCACCGCGCCGCCTGGCCGACTCGATCACCGTCGAGAAGGCGAGCGGCGTTCCGATGACCACGTAGTCCTCCGCGGGGCGGGGATAGATCTCCGATCCCCTGGAGTCGAAGAGGTACCCGAACACGTCGGCCAGGCGCGGGTTCTCCGCGAGCTGCGCGAGGAGAAGTCCGATGACCGTGTCGCTGATCACGATGTCGTCGGCCCGGGTGACCTCGGCGAGCGCGCGGTTGTTCTCGTCGTGCATCTCGCTGACGATGGAGTACCGGTCCCCGAGCGTGGTCTGGATGTCGCGGAGCTGGAGCAGAGTCATCAGGGTGCGCGTGTCCGCGTGGTGCGTGCCGTACCGGTCGTCGGAGAGCACGATCACGTGCTGGTAGAGGCCCGCGCTGAGTGACTCGAGCGCGTACCTGTCGGTGATGTCGCATTCCTTGGTGTTCAGGGTGAGCCTGGCCAGGCCCGTGAGGCCGCCTCCCGCGCCGGGGTGGTCGCTGGCGACGTCGATCGCCGATCCCGCCGGGACGTACCCGTCGAGGTAGCGCACGATCTGGGCGGCCCGGCCGTTCCAGCCGAGCAGAAGGGTCCGCTCGGGGCCGGGCCGCTCGTGCGCCATGCCGACGATCCGTTCCTCGTCCACGGCGGGCGCGCCGCCCCAGAGGTGGATGAGCGAGTCGTCGTGGGCGATCAGGATGATCTCGTCGTCCGATCCGATCACCGTGTCCATCGGCGGGTTGAGCACCACCTTCCCGGCCGCGCGCAGCCCGATGACGGTCGCGCTCCGATACGCCCCGAGAGCCTCGCCGTACGGCACGCCGGCGAGGGACGGCTCCGGCCGCAGGTAGATCTCCCCGCCGTCGAAGTTGAGCAGGTCCATGCAGACGACCGACATGCCGGACTGCCGGGACGACTGGACGATCAGCCGGGACGCGGTGTCGTCGGAGTCGACCAGATGGACGCCGGGCCCGCCGGCGAGGCGTGCCGCCGCCATGTTCCGGGACGAGGCGACGGCGGCCACCACCGGCGGGTGGTCGCCGTCGCGCTTCGCGAGCGCGAGCAGGGTCTTGATGACGTGCGCGTCCGGATCCTCCCCTTCGGGGGAGAGGACCACGACGGATCTGGCCGTCTCCAGGCTCATCAGGGAGAGGTCCGCCGGTTCCGTCGGCCGTCCGGTGCGGCAGACCAGACGGGTGCGGCCGGTGTCGCCCACCTTCGTGCGGATGGCCTGCTCCATGCCCGGCTTGTCGTGGTCGGAGAGGATCGCGATGACGGATCCGCGCTGGCTCGCGTGCGCCTTGACCAGCTCGCCGACGATCGTGAAGACCTGCTCCGACCAGCCGAGGATGACGGTGTGGCCGCTCTCGATGATGCGCGAGCGTCCCTTGCGCAGCTCCTCGATCTTGCCTTTGAGGCCCGCGGACAGCACGCCGACCAGCGTGCTGACGATGAAGATGCCGCCGAGGGACGCGGCGAGCATCAGGGCGAGGAACGGCGCGGTGCCCGAGTCGCTCGCGATCTTGCTGGGGCTGAGTGCCCGGACCAGGGTCATCCAGAGCACGCCGGGCAACCCGGCGTGGTCGAACACCTCGTCCGGCGTGATCCACAGGGTCAGCCCCGAGACGATGAGGATGAGGGCGAGCGACGCCAGCCCCAGCCAGCCGATCAGCGCCACCGTCCCCTTCGACATCGTGTTGTCGAACCAGTAGCGCAGCCGTTCCCGGATTGTCGCCCTCGCCACCGAAATCTCCCTATAAGTCGATCAATAACCGCAAAAAGGTATCGGTGCTGACGGCTGGAAGACATGGGGAATGTGAGCACTAAACTCGACATCCGTGACCGAACTCGTTCTCGCCTCCGCTTCCCCGGCCCGCCTCGGAGTCCTGCGCGCAGCCGGCCTCGACCCGAAGGTGATCGTCAGCGGCGTGGACGAGGACGCGATCACCGCGGAGACCCCGGCCGCGCTCTGCCTGGCCCTCGCCGAGGCCAAGGCCGCCGTCGTCGCGTCCTCGCTCGACGTGGGCCTCGTCATCGGCTGCGACTCCATGCTGGAGCTCGACGGCGTCGCGTACGGCAAGCCGTCCTCGCCGGAGGACGCCGTGTCGCGCTGGCGGTCGATGCGGGGGAGGACCGGCCGTCTGCTCACCGGCCACTGTGTCATCGACGTGGCGTCGGGCCGCAGGGCCTCCGACGTGGGCGCGACGGTCGTCCGGTTCGGGACTCCCACCGACGACGAGATCGCGGCCTACGTCGCCAGCGGAGAGCCGCTGAAGGTGGCGGGCGCGTTCACCCTCGACGGCCTCGGCGGATGGTTCGTCGACGGCATCGACGGCGACCACGGCAATGTCCTCGGCGTCTCCCTTCCGTTGCTCCGCCGCCTGTTCGCCGCGGTCGGCGTCTCCGTCACGCGTCTCTGGCCGGGCGCCGGCTGACCTCCGACGGGCGAGATGGGCGAGATCGCGACGAATGATCCGAGGCGCTAGCCTGCCGGACATGAATGGCATCGGGAGGCCCGTCCGGCGAGAGGCCGGCGGCTTCATGAGCGGCGTCGGCTCTGTCTTCAGGGGGCTCGGATGGGTGGCGCGGCATCCCCGGTGGTGGCTGTTCGGACTCATCCCGGCCCTGATCGCGTTCGTCCTGTACGCCGTGGCGCTGGTGTGGCTGGGCACGCACGTCGGTGATCTGGCCGAGTGGGCGACCCCGTTCGCGGACGCCTGGGGCTGGCGGGACGCGTTCCGGACGCTCGTCGGCATCCTGATCTTCGTGGGCGGCCTCGCGTTCGCCGTGCTCACCTACGCCGCGGTGACCCTGGCCATCGGCGAGCCGTTCTACGAGAAGCTGTCGGAGAAGGTCGAGGAGGATCTCGGCGGCCTTCCCGACGCCGTCGACGCCCCCTTCTGGCGGTCGCTGGGGCGGTCGATCCGGGACAGCGTCGTGACCCTCTACTACGTGCTGCTGTTCACGATCCCGCTGTTCGTGCTCGGGTTCGTGCCGGTCATCGGCCAGACCGTCGTGCCGGTGCTCGGCGCGATCGTCTCCGGCTTCTTCCTGAGCGTCGAGCTGACCGCGCTCCCGCTGGAACGCCGCGGCATCCCGCGCAAGCAGCGCTTCGCCCTCCTGCGCGCCGACAAGGGGGCCACGCTCGGCTTCGGCGTGGTCCTCTTCCTCGCCTTCATGGTTCCCCTCGTCGCCGTCGTCCTCATGCCGGCCGCGGTGGCGGGCGCCGCGATGCTGGTCCGCGAGCGGCTGCTTCCTCCACAGCGGACCTGATATCCCCAGAACGCGGCTCAGCCGCTTCGCGGGAGAGCGCGTCCGCGACGCTCTCGATCCATGACCTCCATCTCGACGCTTGTGCTCTCCTCACCCGCCGACATCCTCGCGGCGGTGCCGTACCTCATCGGCTTCCACCCGCAGGACAGCCTGGTCGTGGCCGCGTTCGCGGGGAGCGCGCTGCGCGTGACCACCCGGTGGGACCTGCCGATCGGGCCGGGGGCGCTCGATCCGCTGGCCGCGCTGCTGCGCCGCGAGCGGATGACCATGGCCGTGCTCGCCGGATACGGCCCGGCCGCGCTGGTGACCCCCGCGGTCGACCAGACGCTCCGGTTGCTCCGTGAAGGCGACGTGCACGTCGCCGAGGCTCTCCGGGCGGAGGGCGGGCGCTACTGGTCCTACGTCTGCGCTCGGGTCGACTGCTGCCCGCCCGAGGGCACGCCGTACGATCCGGTGTCCGGCCGCGTCGCCGCCGAGGCCGTCGTGCACGGCCTGGTCGCGCTGCCCGACCGGCGCACCCTGGTCCGGTCGGTCGAGCCGTACGGCGGGCTCCGCCGGGTGGCGATGAGCCAGGCCACCCGGCGGGTCGCGGCGGACGTCCGTTCCCTGCTGACCCGGGCGGAGCGGCCCGACGAGACCGCCGCCGCGTTCGTGGCCGACGGTCTCGCCCGCGTCAGGTCGGCGATCGGCCGCTACGACTCCGGAGGCCGCCTCGACGACGAGGAGGCCGCGCGGCTCGGCCTCGATCTGGCGGTCATCAGGGTCCGTGACGAGGCGTGGGCGCTGATCGACGACAGGGAGGCCCATCTCGCCCTGTGGCGGGACCTCACCCGGCGGCTGGACCCCCGCTTCGTCGCCCCGGTCGCGTCCTTGCTGGCCGCGTCGGCGTGGCGCGACGGGGACTGCGCCCTCGCCGGCCTCGCGCTGGAGCGGGCACTGGCGGCCGACCCGGCGTACTCGATGGCGAATCTGCTGTGCCAGGCTCTTCGGCACCTGCTTCCCCCTGACGCGCTGCGCGAGCGCATGCCGGCGCCGGAGGAGTTGGACGCGCAGATGGGGCGCCCGCGAATGAGCTGGCTGGTGCCGTTGATCGCGCTGCTCGGCGAGGAGAGGCCCCTGCTGGCGGGATAGACCTCGGCCGGATGGACCTGCCCGGGACGGTTCCCGGCCTGGACGGTTCCCAGCTTGGGCAGCTCCCTCTGGACGGTTCCCGGGGGAAGGCCAGGGCTCGGGGAAGTCTAGGGCTCGGGGAAGTCTAGGGCTCGGTCTGGCGCCGCTCCTGCTCGCGGCGGCGCTCGTTGTAGGCGCGCATCCGGGCGGGATAGCCGGTGAGCTGCACGTCGTACACCGGAAGCGCCAGATCCCTGGCGACCCTGCCGATGACGGCGGGAGACCCGACACGGCGGCGGGTCCACTCGCCGTCGTGGGCCACGGCCACGGCCGTGGTGTCGGTGGCGAACGTCTCCGGCTCCACATAGAACTCGACGCCGCGCCGCGACTTGGCGAACGCGATCAACGCCTCGATGTCGTCATCCGTGGCCTCCCGGTCGAACTTGGCGACTCGGGGGCCGCGTAGTCGCCGGATGCCATAACGATCTCGCCATCTCATACCCCTTATATACCGTTCCCGACCGTCAATTCGGCGGCGGAAGCGGCGATCAGTGGCGTGCGGGTTAGGGGGTTCTCGGGGGAGACGTCGGGGACATCCCGGATGTGCCGCGACCATGCCCGCACGAAGATGGACGGTGAGATGCCCTGCCGCCCGGGTGGCGAGGCAGACTCGAAGGAGAGAGGCAGGCAGGTCGCGTCCGTCCCGGAGGTCACGAGCGTCCGGTGCGGCCGTTCCATCGACGGAGGTAGGGCATTGATGCCGGCGGCAGCGACACCATCCTGGTCCGGGCGCACGCCCATCCACCCCGAGTTGCGGGTCACGAACCAGGACCGTGACCAGGTGGTCGAGCACGTCAAGGCGGCCTACGCCGAGGGCCGCCTGGACAAGTTCGAGATGGACGAGCGGCTGCATCTCGCGATGACCGCCCGCACTCACGCCGACCTCATCCCGATCATGGATGAGCTCTACGGCGCCCGCGCCGCCGAGTACGTGCCGCCCGCGGCCCCGCCCCGGTACGACCCGCGGGCCGCCGGATACCACTCGCGTGCCGCGCACCCCGGTGCCGGGCCCGCCGATGGCGGCGACCGGGTGGGGGGAGCGGCGGCGCACCTGCTGACGCTGTGCGGCCTGTTCGTGGTCGGTCCGCTGATCATGCTGCTGACCGCCGGTCGTACCTCCCCGTTCATCAGGAGGCACGCGGTCGAGTCGTTGAACTTCCATCTCACCGTGGCGGGGGCGACCCTGCTGCTGCCCTTCACCGTCGTCGGGATGGTGCTGATCCCGTTCATATGGATCCTGGGCTTCGTGCTCGCCGTCGTCGGCGGAGTCGCGGCCGTCGCCGGGGGCGACTTCCGCTATCCCCTGACGGTCCGCCTCGTCAAGTGAGGCCGCTCAGGGCATGAGGGAGCGGACCGTGGCCACGGTGTCGGCCTCCTCGGGCCGCTTGTCCGGCCGATAGCGCAGCACCCGCGCGAACCGCAGGGCCATCCCGCCGGGATAGCGGGTCGACCGCTGCACCCCGTCGAAGGCGATCTCCACCACGAGCTCGGGCTTCACGGTGACCACCCAGCCGTCGGCCGGCCCCTCGGCCAGCCGGAGGAACTGCGCGGTCTGCCAGGTCAGCAGCTCGTCCGTGAGCCCCTTGAAGGTCTTGCCGAGCATCACGAAGCCGCCGCTCTCCGGGTCGAGCGCGCCCAGGTGGAGGTTGGACAGCCAGCCCTCGCGCCGCCCGCTGCCCCACTCGGCCGCCAGCACGACGAGATCCAGGGTGTGCCGGGGCTTGACCTTGACCCACCCGGCTCCGCGCCGTCCCGCGGCGTACGGCGCCTGGAGCGACTTGGCCACCACCCCCTCGTGGCCCAGCCGTACGGCCTCGGCGAAGAACGCCTCGCCCTCCTCCGCGTCATCCGTGACCAGGCGGGGCGTCACCAGCCCGGCGGGTACGGCCGCGGCCAGCGCTGCGTGCCGCTCCTCGGCGGGCAGATCGAGCAGGTCGGCGCCGCCGACCCGGAGGGCGTCGAAGAAGAAGACGCTCAACGGCACCGCCGCGCGGGCGGTCTCGACGTCGGTCCTGCTCGCGACCCGGCCGGAGGTGACCTGGAACGGCTCGGGCCGCCCGTCCGGCCGCAACGCGATGACCTCGCCGTCGAGCACGAGGTCGCGCTCGGGCAGCCCGAGGAGGACCTCGACCAGCTCGGGCACCTGCGGCGTGATCTCCTCAAGCGTGCGGGTGAAGACGCCGACCTGGTCACCTGACCGATGGGCCTGGACGCGCACGCCGTCGAGTTTCCACTCCAGCGCGGCCGGGCCGCCGATCTTCTCCAGGGCCGCCGTGACGGACGGCGCGCTCTGCGCGAGCATGGGCGAGACCGGCCGCCCCACCTCCAGGTGGAAACCGCGCAGCTCCTCGACTCCGCCGCGCAGCGCGGCCGCGCCCACGGCGGGCAGCCAGCCACGCAGCGTCAGCGCCCGCCTGATCTCCGTCGCGGGGACGCCGGCCGCCTTGGCGAGGGCCTCGATCATCACGCCGTCGAGGGCGCCCTGACGGAGCTCGCCGCGGATGAGCCGACGCAGGAAGGACTGCTCCTGGCGGGTGGCCGCGCTGAACAGTTCGTCGACGAGTGCCCTGCGCGCCGTCTGCGATCCGGGACCGGACTGCGCCTTGATCCGCTCGAAGAAGGAGTCGACCTGGGTCAGCGTGGCCGTGGCGACCTGACGCGGCTCGGGGGCCTCGTGGAGGGTGCGCGGGCCCACGCCGATCTGGCGCTGCGGGATCTCTCCGGAGAGATAGGCGATCGCGATCGCGGCTTCCTCGGGCGCCACCCTGCCGAGCAGCTCGGCCAGATGCGCGATCTTGGCCAGCCGCGCCGAGTCCGCCGCCACGGCCGCGGACGTCCGGGCAAGGTCGATCAGCAACACATCGTCATCCTGCCTCACCGCACCACCCTTTGCCCATCCGGGGGGACCGGCGGTCAGCTGTAGTGACGCAGCTCAGGCCACAGCGCCTGCCACGACGTGACGGGGTCCCGGCACACGGTCACGGGGATGCCCTGCTCCTCCCCGGCCATGCCGTCGATGGAGGCGGCCTGGTCGCAGCGGGTGAACCGCCCGGTCAGGAAGGACGACGGGGCTCCCACCACGACCGCGACGCGGGCCGTCTCGGGCGGAGGCCCCCACCAGTAGAGCTCGTTGTGCGGGCTGTGGACCGGGGGCAGGCCGTACTCTCCGGCCCATCGGTCCAGCGCTCCGGCCTCGCCGTAATTGGCGGCGAGCAGGACGGCGCGCGGCCGGTCGGCATCAGGGAGGGCGCGCACCACCGCCGCGACCTGCGCGGCGAACCCGGGCCAGCCGACCGACTCGCGGGCCACCTCGTTCGCCAGCGCGACCGGGGAACCGCGCAGCGAGCCGGCCGGGATGATCGGGAGGGCGAAGACGACGTTGTTGACCGCGCCGAGAGCGACCGCCGCCACGAGGAGGACCCGCCGCCGGGGCCGTCCGGTCAGCCACACGACCGCGGGCTCGCACCCCGCGGCGAAGAGGAGGATGAGAAACCCGGTCACATAGTCGGGACGCCCTCCCGAATAGAGGACGAGCGCGCAGCACAGCGGATAGGCGATCGCGAGCGATCGGGTGAGGCGGTCCCGCCAGAGCCGGATCCACCCGCCGACCATGACGGGGATGAGCGGCCAGCTCACCAGCACGATCTGCAGCGGCACGAACGTGACGCGGTTGTCGTCACCTTCGTCGATTTTCAGGGCGGCCGCCATCTGCAGCTGGGGCCACTCGTGCGTCGCCTGGTAGATCACGTTCGGCGCGGCGATCACCAGCGCGAGCAGCGCGCCGAGCCACAGGCGCGGGTCGCGCAGGGGAGCCCTGGGTCCGGCGAGCAGGAGCCCGACACCGACGCCGACGAGCAGGAGCACGATGAGCTGCCGATTGTAGGCGGCCACGCCCACCACCGCCCCGGCGGCGAGCCACCAGCGGCCGTCGCCGCGCAGCAGCGCCCTCAGGATGAACAGGATCGCCGCCGTCCATATCGGCAGGTCCAGGGTCAGGGTCAGCAGCGAGTGCCCGGCGACCAGCGGGAACAGGCCGGTCGCGATCCCCGTTGCGGCCAGGATCTGCGCGGTACGGCCTCCGCCGAGCTCGCGCGTGACGCAGGCGGTGAGGATGACGAGGACCCCGGCCAGGAGGGCGGGGACGACGCGCAGCGCGGTGACGGTGTCGCCGAAGAGCTCGGTGGACACCCGGGCCACCAGCGGCGTGAGCGGCGGGGTGTCGAAATAGCCGAGCCGGGGGCGTTCCCCGAGCAGGCGGAAGTACAGCTCGTCGCGGTGGTAGCCGTACCAGGGGCTGACCGCGAGGAGGACGGCGGCCGCGGCCAGCGCGATCGCGCCGACGGGCCGGATGGCGAAGCGGGGGAGTGCGGCGTCCTGACGGACCCCGGTGATCGTGGCCACGCGACCATAATCGACGCGGAATCCCGGGAGGGGAACCCCCGGGCACGAGCCTCCACGACACGCGTCGCGCGTGTGAAGGCCCGCGCCCGATCGGCTCAGCTCACGCCGAGCAGGTCGACCACGAAGATCAGCGTCTCGCCGGGCCTGATGGCGTGGCCCGCGCCGCGGTCGCCGTACCCGAGGTGCGGCGGGATGGTCAGCCGGCGGCGGCCGCCGACCTTCATCCCGGCGACACCCTGGTCCCAGCCGGCGATGACCCGGCCGCCGCCCAGCGGGAACTGGAAGGCCGCGCCGCGGTTCCACGACGCGTCGAACTCCTCGCCGGTCGAGAACGCGACGCCGACGTAGTGCACGCTCACGGTGTGTCCCGGCTTGGCCTCCGGGCCGTCCCCTTCGATGAGATCGACGATCTCCAGGTCCGCGGGCGGAGCGCCCTCGGGGAAGTCGATCTCGGGCTTTTCCAGTGCCACCTGGCTCTCCTTGTCGTGTTCGCGTCACTCTGGTCCCGGGCGCACGCCCAGGCCAACCGGATGACTCTACCGGGCATCCCGCGGCCGGCCGGGGCGCATGGGCGAGATCGGTGGAGTCGCCCGCCCGTCACCAGCTCTGGTGCAGGGGCATGCCCTCCGTGTAACCGGACGCGCTCTGCACGCCCACGACGGCGCGCTCGTGGAACTCGGCCAGGCTGGTCGCGCCGGCGTACGTGCACGAGGAGCGCAGGCCGGCCACGATCGCGTCGATCTGATCCTCGACGCTCGGGCGTACCGGGTCGAGGTACATCCGCGAGGTGGAGATGCCCTCCTCGAACAGCGCCTTGCGCGCCCGCTCGAACGGGCTGTCCTCCGCCGTGCGCAGCCGTACGGCACGGGCGGAGGCCATGCCGAAGTTCTCCTTGTACTTCCGGCCGTCGGCGGTCGTCCGCGTGTCGCCCGGCGACTCGTACGTCCCGGCGAACCAGGAGCCGATCATGACGTTGGAGGCGCCGGCGGCGAGGGCGAGGGCCACGTCGCGCGGGTGCCGCACACCGCCGTCGGCCCAGATGTGCCGGCCCAGTCGGTGGGCCTCGGCCGCGCACTCCAGGACGGCGGAGAACTGCGGGCGCCCCACACCCGTCATCATCCGGGTGGTGCACATGGCGCCGGGGCCGACGCCGACCTTGACGATGTCCGCGCCCGCCTCGACGAGGTCGCGGACGCCCTCCGCGGTCACCACGTTGCCGGCCGCGACCGGGACGCCGGGATCGAGCGCGCGCACGGCACGCAGCGCGGAGAGCATCTTCTCCTGGTGGCCGTGCGCGGTGTCCACGACGAGCACGTCCACGCCCGCGTCGAGCAGTTCTTTGGCCCGCGCGCTCACGTCGCCGTTGACGCCGACCGCCGCGGCGACGCGCAGCCGTCCGGAGGCGTCCACGGCCGGCTGGTACAGCGTGGCGCGCAGGGCGCCCGTACGGGTCAGGACGCCGACCAGGCGGCCCTCCCCGTCCACGACCGGGGCGAGCCGGTGCCTGCGCTCGTGCAGCGCGTCGAACGCGTCCCTGGGGTCGGTGCCCTGGGCCAGGGTCTGCGGCGACGGCGTCATGACCTGGGAGAGCTGGGTGAACATGTCGACGCCGTGGCAGTCGGCCTCGGTGACCACGCCGACCGGGCGGTTGTCCCAGTCGACGACGATGACGGCTCCGTGCGCCCGCTTGGGCAGCAGGTTCAGCGCCTCGCCGACGGTGTCGTGCGGGGTCAGGGCGATCGGCGTGTCGTGGACGAGGTCGCGTTCCTTCACCCAGGTGATCACGTCGGCGACCACGTCGAACGGGATGTCCTGGGGGATCACGGCGATGCCGCCGCGTCTGGCCACGGTCTCCGCCATCCGGCGGCCCGCGACGGCGGTCATGTTGGCCACGACGATCGGGATGGTGGTACCGGTGCCGTCCTTCGCCGACAGATCGACGGCCAGCCGGGACCCGACGGCCGAGCGGGACGGGACCATGAACACGTCGCTGTACGTGAGATCGTAGGGCGGCGTCAGATCATTGAGGAATCGCACGTTTGTCCAGCCTATGCGGTGAACGGACAAAGTTGGCATTCCCCGCCACACCGATGGCGTGCACGCGCGATCCGCTCCGTAGGATCCCTGTTGGCGAGGGAACCATTGGGGAGGAACTGTGATCATCGTGGATCGGCCGGAGGTGCTCGTCGTCGGCCATGCCGTACGGACGACCAACGCGGCGGAGGCCGACCCCTCCCGGGCACTGCTGCCGACTCTGTGGGCACGCGCGGGCGCGCCCGGAGCCTTCGCGCACGTGCCGGGACGCGTCGACGAGAACCTGTACGCCGTGCTGACGGACTACGAGAGCGACCACCACGGGGCCTACACCCAGATCGTCGGCGTCGCCGTGCACACCGCGGCCCGGCTGCCCGAGGGTATGGTGGCCGTCCGGGCGCCGGGCGTTCCGGCCATCCGCATGGAGGCCCGCGGCCCGATGCCCGACGCGCTCCTGGACGTCTGGCAGCAGGTGTGGGACCACACCGAGTCCGGCGGCAGCCCGGCGCGCGCGTTCACCACCGACCTGGAGATCCACCATCCGTCGGGCGTCGACCTCTACGTCGCGGTGCTGCCGTCCTTCGGCGACTCCTGAGCCCCTTCCGGCGCGGGCTCCGGATAGTTCCAGAGCGGCTCGGAGATCTCGAAGCCGACCGGCTCGCCCCACCGGTTGCGATAGCTCACCTCGTGGACCGGGCGGCGCGGGGCGACGCCCCACCGTCCGGTGGGGTAGCCGAAGGTGACCGTGCAGGCGAGCGCCCACCCCTTGTCCTCGGGCACGCCGAGCACGCGCATCGCCTCGGCGCCGTGGAACAGGCCCAGGACCGTGGTCAGCGCGCTGCCCACGCCGAACGCGCGGGCGGCGAGCTGGGCGTTCCAGACCGAGGGGAAGATCGAGCCGCCGCCCGGGTCGTTCCGGGTGAACGCGAAGAGCAGCAGCGGATAGCCCTCGAAGTGGTCGGCCAGATGCTTGGCCGACTTCAGCACGTTCAGCGTCGCGGTGTCGCCGGACGCCTCGGCTCGTTCGCGCATCGGCCGGTAGTGGCCCTCGAACAGCACGGCGAGCGCGTCGCGGTAGAGCGGTCCGAGCCGCGCCTTCACGTCGGGGTCGTCGACGAGCAGGAAGCGCCAGCCCTGCGTGTTTCCGCCGCTCGGCCCGCGCACCGCGGCGTCCATGATGCGCTCCTGGACCTCCATCGGGATGGGATCCGGCCGCACCCGGCGCATCGCGCGGGTGGTGTACAGCGCCTCGAAGACGTCCATCAGGCCAGTACCCCCTTCTCTCGCAGTGCGGCCGCGGCGGCGTCGTCCAGTCCCCAGGCGTCGAGGTCGAGCAGGCGGGTGGCGGGAGCCAGGTCGCTCCGTCCCGCTCCCAGCAGCCGGGGCGCGGGCGCCGGGTGCGTCATCCCGTCCACCTCGACGAACGTGCCGCGCGCCTGGTTGTGCGGGTGGCGCACGGCCTCGTCCATCGAGAGCACCGGGGACACGCAGGCGTCGGAGCCTTCGAAGACCGCCTCCCACTCGGCCCGCGTACGCGCGCGGAACTCGGTAGCCAGCCGCTTGCGGATCTCCGGCCAGTTCGCGGAGTCGTCCCGGTCGGGAAGGTCGGAGAGGCCCATCTTCGCCACCATCTCGGCCCAGAACTGCGGCTCCAGCGAGCCCACGGCGAGGAACCCGCCGTCCGCCGTCTCGTACGTGTCGTACATCGGGGCGCCGGTGTCCAGCAGGTTGGTGCCCCGCGGACCCCAGGCGCCGGCCTGGACGCCGTGGTAGAACATCGCGAACAGGGCGGCCGCGCCGTCCACCATGGCGGCGTCGATCACCCGGCCCCGCCCGGTGCGCTCCCGCTCGAAGAGCGCGAGCAGGACGCCGTACGCGAGCATGAGACCGCCTCCGGCGAAGTCACCGAGGATGTTGATCGGCGGGGTGGGCTTGTCGCCCTCACGGCCCAGCAAGGACAGCGCGCCCGAGACGGCGATGTAGTCGATGTCGTGCCCGGCCCTCGGCGCCAGCGGACCCTCCTGGCCCCAGCCGGTCATCCGGCCGTACACCAGCCGCTCGTTCACGGCGTGCAGGTCGGCCGGGCCGATGCCGAGCCGCTCCGCCACCCCGGGCCGGAACACCTCGATGACCACGTCCGCGCCCGCGGCGAGCTTCTTGAACGCCCCGACGCCCTCGGGGGACTTCAGATCGAGGCCGATCGTGCGCTTGCCCCGGTCCATCACGTCCCGGCGCGGCCGGTCGCTCACCGCAGCGACCCTGTCGACGCGCAGTACCTCGGCGCCGTGATCGGCGAGCATCATTCCGGCGAACGGCCCGGGAGCGAGCCCGGCAAGCTCCAGCACGCGTATCCCGGCGAGCGGGCCCTTCGGTTCACTCATGGGAGCCTCCTCCGGTCTTGTCACATGGCCCGCCAAGTAGAACAAGGTTCGGTCTGTCCGTGCAAGCGGGGGCGGGAGCGGCGCCGACCAGGCCCCCCTGGCGGATCATCGATTTCTGAGCCCTGATAGTTTTCTCGGGCTTAACGTGTCCGGTCTGGTCTGCGATGGTTTCCAGGGATACCGTGCCCTAGAGACGATCTCTATTTTCCTGGGGGTGGTTTCATGCCAGAGCGCACGGCCAGTATGACCGCCCATGACAAGGCGGTCGAGCAGATCAGGGAGTCGTATGCCGCGATTCCCGATGGCGCCGCGCCCCGGCTGGCCAAGGCCACCACGAACCTGTTCCGCTTCCGCGAGCCGGCCAAGACGGCCAAGCTCTCGGCCCGCGACCTCGACCAGGTGATCGAGGTGGACCCGGAGACCATGACGGCCGAGGTCCAGGGTATGACGACGTACGAGAACCTCGTCGACGCCACCCTGCCGTACGGCCTGATGCCGTACGTCGTGCCGCAGCTCAAGACGATCACGCTGGGCGGCGCCGTGACCGGGCTCGGGATCGAGTCCAGCAGCTTCAGGGACGGCCTGCCGCACGAGTCGGTCGAGGAGTTGGAGGTCCTGACCGGCGACGGCAGGGTCGTCATCGCCCGCGCCGACAACGAGCACGCCGACCTGTTCCGCTCGTTCCCCAACTCGTACGGCACGCTGGGCTACGCCCTGCGGATCCGGATCAAGCTGGCCCCGGTCAAGCCGTTCGTCCGGCTGACCCATGTCAGGTTCACCGACGCCGCCAAGTGCATGCTCGCCATGCAGGAGATCTGCCAGAGCGGCGAGTACGACGGTGAGCGGGTCGACTTCGTCGACGGGACGTACTTCGGACCCGACGAGCTCTACGTCACGGTCGGCACGTTCGCCGACAAGGCGCCCTACGCCTCCGACTACACGGGCATGCGGATCTACTACCAGTCGCTGCGCACCCGCACCCGCGACTGGCTCACCATCCGCGACTACCTGTGGCGCTGGGACACCGACTGGTTCTGGTGCTCGCGCGCGTTCGGCGTGCAGCAGCCGCTGGTCCGCTCGCTCCTGCCGCGCCGCTGGCTCCGCTCCGACGTCTACCGGCGGCTCGTCGGCCTCGACCAGAGGTACGGCGTGACCGCGCGGCTGGACCGCTGGCGGAACAACCCGGTGCAGGAGTCGGTCATCCAGGACGTCGAGGTGCCGATCGAGCGTGGGGCCGAGTTCCTGGAGTTCTTCCAGGAGCAGGTGGGCATGACGCCCGTCTGGATGTGTCCGCTCAAGGCCACGGGGGAGTGGTCCCTCTACCCCTTGGAGCCGGGGCGGCTCTATGTGAACTTCGGGTTCTGGGGAATGGTGCCGCTACCCCGGGGCTCGCACGACGGCCATCACAACCGGTTGATCGAGAACGCCGTGCACGAGTTGGAGGGGCACAAGTCCCTCTACTCCACCTCCTTCTACGAGCGGGAGGAGTTCTGGCGGCTGTATAACGGGGACGCCTACTGGCCGGTCAAACGGTCCTACGACCCCGGTGGGCGGTTGCTCGACCTGTATGAGAAGTGTGTACGGGGAAGGTGATCCATGAAACTCGCCGAGATCTTCGAGAAGATCGTTGGCCCGGACGCGGACGTTCAGTTCGTCGCATATGACGGGAGCAAGGCGGGTCCCCCCACCGCCGACGTCCGCATCGAAGTGAAGTCGCCCATCGCGGTCGCGTACCTTGCGCAGGCCCCGGGGGAACTCGGTCTGGCCCGCGCGTACATCTCCGGCCACATCGATGTGCACGGCGACATGTACGAGCTGCTCAACCGGATGTGGTCGCTGACGATCAACGACCTCCCCCTCAGCGAGAAGGTCGCGGCGGTGCGCGCCCTCGGCACCAAGCCGCTGCTGATGCGGGTGCCCCCGCCGCCGCAGGAGATGCGACGCAGCACGCTGGCCCGGCTCGGCAGCAGGCACGCCAAGCAGCGTGACGCGGAGGCGATCCACCACCACTACGACGTCTCCAACCGGTTCTACGAGTGGGTGCTCGGCCCCTCCATGGCGTACACCTGCGCGGTCTTCCCGACGGCGGACGCCACGCTGGAGGAGGCGCAGTACGCCAAGTTCGACCTGGTGGCCAAGAAGCTCGACCTCCAGCCCGGCATGCGGCTGCTCGACATCGGCTGCGGCTGGGGCGGCATGGTCATGCACGCCGCTCGCGAGTACGGCGTGAAGAGCCTCGGTGTCACGCTCTCCCGGCAGCAGGCCGAGTGGGCGCAGAAGGCGATCGCCGAGGCGGGCCTGTCCGAGCTGGCCGAGGTCCGCTACATGGACTACCGGGACGTCAAGGAGGGCGGCTTCGACCGGATCAGCTCGATCGGCCTCACCGAGCACATCGGCAAGGACAACCTGCCGGCGTACTTCTCCTTCCTGTACGGCAAGCTCAAGCCGGGCGGGCGGCTCCTCAACCACTGCATCACCCGGCCGACCGGCACGGAGAAGACGTTCAACAAGGGCGGGTTCATCAACCGCTACGTCTTCCCCGACGGCGAGCTGGAGTCGGTCGGCCATCTCGTCCGGCAGATGGAGGACACCGGCTTCGAGATCCGGCACGAGGAGAACCTCCGCGAGCACTACGCGCTCACGCTTCGCGAGTGGTGCGCCAACCTCGACGCCCACTGGGACGAGGCGGTCCGCGAGGTCGGCCGGGGCACCGCCCGGGTGTGGCGGCTCTACATGGCCGGATGCGTCGTCGGCTTCGAGCGGAACAAGGTCCAGCTCCACCAGGTCCTCGGCGTCAAGCTCGACAACGAGGGCGGTTCCCGCGTGGCCCTCCGCCCGTCGCTCGACTGGCCCTGAGGCGGGCGGAGGCCGTCCGTGTCCGTGACCGCTACCGCAGCTCGCGCTTGAGGATCTTGCCGGTGGCGGTCATGGGCAGGGCGTCGCGGAACTCGATGATCCGCGGGTACTTGTAGCCCGCCATGGTCTCGCGGCTCCAGGCGACCAGTTCGTCCTCGGTGACCGTCGCGCCGGCGTTGCGGATGACGTACGCCTTGATCTCCTCGCCGTGCGACTCGTGCGCGACGCCGACGACCGCGGCGAGCGAGACGTCCGAGTGGGTCATCAGGACCTCCTCGATCTCGCGCGGGTAGACGTTGAAGCCGCCCCGGATGATCATGTCCTTGGCACGGTCGACGATGAAGTAGTAGCCGTCCTCATCGCGCCTGGCCACGTCGCCGGTCCGGAACCAGCCGTCGTTCATGACCTCGGCCGTCGCCTCCGGCCGGTTGTAGTAGCCCCTCATGATGTTGTGGCCGCGGACGGCGATCTCACCCAGCTCGTCCTGGGTGTTCCACTCGGCGTCGATCAGCTTCATCTCCACGCCCCAGATGGGGGTCCCGATCGATCCCGCCTTCGCCGGCCTGCCCGGCTGGTTGAAGCACGCCACCGGCGAGGTCTCGGACAGTCCGTACCCCTCCAGCACGTCGGTGCCGAAGGTCGCGGAGAAGTCCTTGAGCACCTCGACGGGGATCGCCGCGCCGCCGGAGACGGCGGTCTTGAGGGTGGAAGGCACCTCGGCCGCGCCGGTGTGGACCGCCGTCAGCATCGCCCAGTACATCGTCGGCACGCCCGCGAACAGCGTGACGTTCTCCGCCGCCATCAGCGCGAGCGCGTCCGCGGGGTCGAAGCGCGGCACGAGCACCAGGGCGGCACGCCGCCGGAACCCGGCGTTCATGATCACGGTCTGGCCGAAGGAGTGGAACAGCGGCAGCGTGGCGAGATAGACGTCGTTCCCCTGGCGCGGGAACATCTCGTCGCTGACCATCGCGTTGAGGAGCATGTTCTGGTGGCTGAGCTCGGCGCCCTTGGGCTGGCCCGTGGTCCCGCTGGTGTAGAGAATGACGGCCGTGTCGTCCGGCGCCGTCTGCACCGTCTCGAACTCGCCGGACATCCCGTCGAGCGCGGCCCACAGCGTCTCGCCGTACTGGGACTCGGTGGCGAACGCCTGCGCGGGGAGCACGAAGAAGTGTTCGGCGCCGGAGTCCTGGAAGCCCTTGAGGCCGCGCTCGCCGAGCGGCAGCTCGGGGGTGCCCTCGAAGCAGAAGAACGCCTTCGCGTCTGAGTCGTCGATGTGGTAGGCGATCTCGCGCGACTGGAGCAGCACGTTCAGTGGGACGACGGTCGCGCCGGTCTTCAGGATGCCGAAGTAGACGAAGGGGAAGTAGGGGAGGTTCGGACAGGCCAGCGCCACCTTGTCGCCCTTGCCGATCCCCCGGGAGACGAGCAGGTTGGCCACCTGGCGCGCGATGGTGTCGACCAGGGAGTAGGGCAGGCGCAGGTCTCCGAAGACGACGGCGGTCCTGTCCGGGGTTTCCCGAGCGCTGTCCTCGAGCACGACAGAGAGATTGAGCATCGCCGCTCCTCGGTTCCGTGGGGGATACATACCGACCGGTTGGTAACAAGGTACTAGTAGATCGCCTCGAATGTCATGATCGTGTGGGGATCTGGCGGACGGGGGAGGGCTGTGGCACTATCGAAAACCGAACGCGATTCCAGCCCCTCTGAGGCCCGGAGGCCCGTCCCATGACGACTCAGCCCGTGGATCGCACGCCGATCAGGACGGCGGCCGACGTCAACCTGACCGACTGGGACTTCTGGGCCCGGCCCATCGATGAGCGAGAGCACGCGTTCCGGCTGCTGCGCGGCCTGGAGACGCCCGCGTTCTACCCCGAACCGGAGCTGTCGTTCGCCCCGGCCGGTCCCGGATACCACGCCCTGGTACGGCACGCCGACATCGTCGAGGCGAGCAGGAACCCCGAGATCTTCTGCTCGGGTGACGGCGGCTCGACCAACATCGTCGACATGCCCGCCGAGTTCGTCGAGTACTTCGGCTCGATGATCAACATGGACGACCCCCGGCACGCGCGGCTGCGCCGGATCGTCTCCCGGGCGTTCACCCCGAGGATGATCAAGCAGTTCGAGGCCGACGTGGAAGCCGCGGCCGTACGCATCGTGGACGACCTGCTGGCGAAGGGCCCCGGATGCGACTTCGTCGCCGAGGTGGCCGCCCGCCTGCCCCTGAAGATCATCTGCGACATGATGGGGATCTCGGAGCGGGACTACGGCTTCGTCTTCGACCGGTCCAACATCATCCTGGGCGCCTCCGACCCCGAGTACGTCAGCGACCCGGAGTCGATCGCCACCGCACTGCTCACCGCCGGGCTGGACCTGCAGCAACTCGTCCAGGACCTGGCCGCGCACCGCACCGAGAGCCCGACCGACGACCTCACGTCCTCCCTCGTCAACGCCAACATCGACGGCGAGCGGCTGACCGCGCAGGAGCTCGGCTCGTTCTTCATCCTGCTCGTCGTCGCGGGCAACGAGACCACCCGCAACGCCATCTCGTACGGCATGCGCCTGCTCACGCTCCACCCGGACCAGCGGAGGCTCTGGACGGAGGACTTCGCCGGGCGGACTCCGGGCGCGGTCGAGGAGATCGTGCGGCTCGCGTCACCGGTCAACTACATGCGCCGCAAGGTCACCCGCGACCACGAGATGAACGGCACGCTGTACCGGCAGGGCGAGAAGGTCGTCCTCTACTACTGGTCCGCGAACCGGGACGAGGCGGTCTTCACCGATCCACTCCGGTTCGACATCCTCCGCGACCCCAACCCGCACCTCGGATTCGGCGGGCCGGGCCCGCACTTCTGCCTCGGCGCCCACCTGGCCCGGCGAGAGATCAGTGTGATGTTCCGCGAGCTGCTCACCCGGGTCCCCGGGATCGAGGCGGGCGAGCCGGAGATCCTCTTCTCCAGCTTCATCAACGGAACCAAGCACATGACCTGCACGTTCTGACCGGACCGGGAGCCCGCCGGGTTCGCCGGGAGCGGCGAGCTCGCCGGTCGGGTTCCGTGGACCCACGACGTGCCGTGGTGCGGCGTGGCGTGGATCCGCGGAACGCCCCTAGCCGACCGGGCGGACCGACTTGAAGACGGTGTTGATGTCGGGCAGCAGCTCGCCCTTCACCTTCGGCACCTGCATGTAGACGATGGTCGGCAGGTCGCCGCCCGCGTTCAGCGCCGCGACGACCGCGGTGGTCTGCTCGGAGCCCGACTTCACCGTGTAGGCGATGAGCTGGCCGGTCATGCCACCCCGCGACATCCGCTGCTGGGCCGACTTGGAGACCTTGGTGTTCTTGTCGAAGAGCTTCTGCCGTGCCTGGAGCATCACCCCGTTGAGGACCGGGGTGAGGTCATCCTCGGAGGTGTACTTCGCGGCCAGGGACTCCACCAGCGGGCCGGTCATCACCTGGGCGAACTGCGGCTTGCCTTCGGGGGTCATCCCCGCCGCGACGTACTGCCGGGTCGCGAAGCCGTAGGTGTCCTGGATGTGCTGGGCGCGCTGGTCGAGCTGCCACGGGCCGCCGAGCCGGGGCAGCGTGATCCGCCCCGCCGTGTCGGTGACCTTGCCCGAGACCGGGGACGGCGTGCCCTTGTAGGTCGGCAGGGCCGGCAGCGACTGGGGCTTGGCCGCGACCGCCGACGGCTTGGCGGACGGCTTGGCCGACGGGGAGCTTTCGCCCGTGGACTCGCCCGAACTCAGCGGGCCGGAGACGAACGCCCACACCAGCGCGGCGATCAGCGCGACGACCACCGAGCCGATCAGCGCGAACAGCCATATCGGCCGCCCGCCCTCGTCGTCGTAGTAGTCGTCGTCCGGCCCGCGTTCACCGTCGCCGAAGACGGTGTTCCACAGCTCCTCCTGGCGGTGCGCCGGAGGAGTCTTGGGGCCGCTGATCTGACCGGCCGTGACGAACGGGCGGTACGGGTCGTCGGGGCGCTCCATGCCCTCCTGCGGCCGGTCGAACGGCCCCGCCGGGCCGGGGAAACCGGGCTGCGCGCCCCCCGGAGCTCCGGGGGCTCCCGGGACACCAGGGGAGCCGGGAACCCCCGGGGCCCCCGGCGGAGGTCCGGCGGGGGATGCCTGGGGATACGCGGCGGGCGCGGACATCGACATCGTGGAATCCGCCGACATGGGCATCGACATCGTCGACTCCGCCGGTGCCGCGGCGAACGGCGAGCGGTCGGCGCTCAGCGGGTCCGGCCGCGACGAGGGGTCCTGGCCCAGGGGATCGATGCGCATGGTGTCGGACCGCAGCGGATCCGGCCGCATCGGGTCCTGACGCATCGGGTCTGAGCGCATGGGGTCCGGGCGCATGCCCAGCGGGTCCTCCCGTACGCGGAGCGGGTCCTCGCGCGGATGGTCGGGCCGCATCGGGTCGGGGCGCGCGGAATCCGAGCGCATGGGGTCGGGCCACAGCGGGTCCGGGCGCGTGGGATCGGATCGCATCGGGTCAGGCCGGGTCGGGTCCTGACGCATGGGATCCGGGCGAATGCCGAGCGGGTCGGCGCCGTACGACGCCGGGGGCGGCGGCAGGAAGGGGTTGGCCCCCGCCGCGTGCTGCGAGGACTGCGGCATGCCGTACGGGTCGTCGGAACGCGCGTCGCCGTACGAGGACGGAGGAGGGGGCATGAACGCGCTCCGCCCCTCCTGGCCCGGCGACGGGTACTGCGACGGGGCCTGGCCCTGTGGTGGGTACGGCGAGTGGTGCTGCGCGGACTGGTCCGTGCCCGGGTTGGTGGTGTCGAACGACCTGACCGACGGCGTGAAAGAGGAGGCCGCGGGGACCTCGGGCCAGGCCGGTGGAACCTCCGGCCACGCCGGGGTCCGTTGCGGCTCACTGTGCTCCGAGGGCATGCTACCTCCCGAGATCATGCCCGAATTGGGTGCGCCTGGCATGATCTCATGTGAACCTGGGGGCGCCGCATGGAAACCCGAGAATGCTCCGCGGAATTGCTCGCCCGTCGGGTCGGTCGGCGGGTCCTGCATCGGAAGGTCCGTCTGCGGGAATTCCGGGCCCGATCCCGGCTGGACTGAGTTCACCACAGCGAAGAGCGTAAACTAAAGGGACATAGGCGGTCACAGCGGATCTATCACCATCGCGTATCGCCCGTCTAGGGGGTAACGCCTCCCATTAGATCCTGAAGCGACGCTCTTGCCGTCTGCGCTACCCTTGGTATATGCGCGCCGTGACCCTGCTTGCCTGGCCGCATCGTCTGGGCTGATCCCCCCTCGATGCGGCTGCCCCTCGTGCGAAGCGGGGGGCTTTGTCGTGAGCAGGCGCCCTCACCGTGCCTTTAAGGAAAGCATCCCTTCGGGAGTTGACGTGGACGAGCTGGTGTACGACCCGCAGGCGCTGCAGGCCAAGTGGCTGCGGCGCTGGGAGGAGCTGAATCCCTTCGCGGCGGTGGAGGACGCGGCGGACACCCGGCCGCGCAGGTACATGCTCGACATGTTCGCCTACCCGTCGGGCGACCTCCACATGGGGCACGGCGAGGTGTTCGCCATCGGCGACGTGATCGCGCGCTACTGGTTCCAGAAGGGCTACAACGTCCTGCACCCCGTCGGCTGGGACTCCTTCGGCCTGCCCGCGGAGAACGCCGCGATCAAGCGCGACGCGCACCCCGCCGAGTGGACCTACGCCAACATCGAGACCCAGGCGAACTCGTTCAAGCGTTACGCGGTCTCCTTCGACTGGTCGCGGCGGTTGCACACCAGCGACGAGGACTACTACCGCTGGAACCAGTGGCTGTTCAACCGCTTCTTCGAGCGGGGCCTGGCCTACCGCAGGGGCGGGCTGGTCAACTGGTGTCCCACCGACCAGACGGTGCTGGCCAACGAGCAGGTCGTGGCGGGCAAGTGCGAGCGCTGCGGCTCCGACGTCGTCCGCCGCGAGCTGACGCAGTGGTACTTCAAGATCACTGACTACGCCGACCGGCTGCTGGACGACATGAAGCTGCTCGAGAACGGCTGGCCGGAGCGCGTGCTCACCATGCAGCGCAACTGGATCGGCCGCTCGACCGGCGCCGACGTCCAGTTCGAGATCGAGGGCAGGGACGAGCCGGTCACGGTCTACACCACCCGGCCCGACACCCTGTACGGCGCGACCTTCTTCGTGGTCGCCGCCGACGCGCCGCTGGCCGAGGAGATCGTGGCCCCCGGGCAGCGAGAGGCGCTGGCCGCGTACCGCGCCGAGGTCGCCAAGCTGTCCGACATTGAGCGCCTGTCCACCGAAAAGGAGAAGACGGGCGTCTTCCTGGGCGTGCACGCCGTCAACCCGGTGAACGGCGAGCGGATCCCGGTCTGGGCGGCCGACTACGTCCTGTCCGACTACGGCCACGGCGCGATCATGGCGGTTCCCGCCCATGACCAGCGCGACCTGGACTTCGCGGTGAAGTTCGGGCTGCCGGTCAAGGTCGTCGTGCACACCGGCCTGGCCGATCCGGGCGAGACCGGCATCGCGACCCCCGGTGAGGGCACACTGGTCAACTCCGGGCCGCTGGACGGCCTGTCCAAGTCCGAGGCCATCGCGCGGATCACGCAGGTCCTGGCCGAGCGGGGCACCGGCCACGCGGCGGTCAACTTCCGGCTGCGTGACTGGCTGCTGTCCCGGCAGCGTTTCTGGGGCACCCCGATCCCGATCATCCACTGCCCGGACTGCGGCGAGGTGCCCGTCCCCGACGACCAGCTCCCCGTCACGCTGCCCGACCTGCGCGGCGCCGACCTCAAGCCGAAGGGTGTCTCGCCCCTGGCCGCGGCCACGGACTGGGTCAACGTGGAGTGCCCCAAGTGCGGCGGAGCCGCCAGGCGGGACACCGACACGATGGACACCTTCGTCGACTCGTCGTGGTACTTCCTGCGTTACTGCTCCCCGGGGTACGAGGACGGCCCGTTCGACGTCGCCCAGGTCCGCAAGTGGGGCCCGATCGACCAGTACATCGGCGGGCAGGAGCACGCCGTGCTCCACCTGCTGTACTCGCGGTTCTTCATCAAGGTGCTGCACGACATGGGGATGGTGACCTTCACCGAACCGTTCATGCGCCTGCTGAACCAGGGCCAGGTCATCAACCAGGGCAAGGCCATGTCCAAGTCCCTGGGCAACGGCGTCGACCTCGGCAAGCAGATCGACGACTTCGGGGTGGACGCGGTCCGGCTGACCATGATCTTCGCCGGCCCGCCGGAGGACGACATCGACTGGGCCGACGTCTCGCCCGCCGCCTCGCAGAAGTTCCTGGCCCGCGCCTTCCGCGTGATGGCCGAGGCCGGTGCCGCTTCCGCGCCCGGCGCCGACCCCGCGAGTGGGGACCTGGAACTGCGCAAGGTCACCCACCGCACCATCGACGAGGTCACCAAGCTGCTCGAGTCCTACCGCTTCAATGTCGCGGTGGCCCGCATGATGGAGCTCACCTCGGCGGCGCGCAAGGCCATCGACTCCGGCCCGGGTGCCGGCGATGCCGCCGTGCGCGAGGCCGCCGAGACGCTGGCCGTCATGCTGTCACTCGTCGCGCCGTACGCCGCGGAGGAGGGCTGGGAGAAGCTCGGCCACGAGCCGTCGGTGGCCAAGGCCGGCTGGCCGGTCGCCGACCCGGCGCTGCTGGTGCAGGAGTCGGTCACCTGCGTCGTCCAGGTCGCCGGCAAGGTCCGGGACCGCCTGGAGGTGTCGCCGGGGATCTCCGCCGCCGAACTGGAGGCGCTGGCCCTGGGCAGCGAGAAGGTCCGGCAGTACCTCGACGGTGCCCCGCGCAAGGTGATCGTGCGCGAGCCGAAGCTGGTCAACATCGTCCCGTGACGCCCGTGGCGCGTGGCCGCGATACCCGGCGACCGTCGGGTGCCGCGGCCACGCTCATGCCTGCGCGCGGGGCTGGTGGGGATCTGGCGTTCGGCGACGAACTGGACGCTCTCACCGGCCGTTGACGCTGGGCGATCAGCCCGACAAAATGGCGCGCGAGCCACATATCGAACATTGTTAGGCGTGCGGTCAGGGCATGCCACGACCATCCACCGCGCATGCGGTGGTCCTGGAGCGTGCGCCTGACCGTCCGGCTCACGTCGGGGTGCCTCCAGGATGGGAGGCACGTCTTGTCCAGACGTATTCTCGGCGCGCTGGCGACCGTCGCGGCGATGGCCGCGGCTGTGCTCGTCGCGACCGGCTCGCCCGCACAGGCGGCGGGCACGGGGTCCGGATACCTGCACACCAGCGGCAACAAGATCGTGGACAGCACCGGAACGACGGTCCGGCTGACCGGCATCAACTGGTTCGGAATGGAGACCGACAACAAGACCTTCCACGGCCTGTGGTCGGGGAACCCCTGGAAGAGCCAGCTCGACCTGATGGCGAGTCTCGGATACAACACCATCCGGGTCCCGTGGTCCGACGACGCGGTCAAGCCGGGCGCCGTCGCCACGAGCGTCAACACCTACACCAACCCCGACCTGGTCGGCCTGTCCCCGATGCAGATCCTCGACAAGGTCGTGGACTACGCCTGCAGCAAGGGCATGCGGATCATCCTCGACCGGCACCGGCCGTCCAGCGCGGGCCAGTCGCCGCTCTGGTACACCTCCACGGTCTCCGAGGCGACCTGGATCGCCAACTGGAAGTCGCTCGCGCAGCACTACGCGGGCAACGCGACCGTCATCGGAGCCGACCTGCACAACGAGCCGCACGCCGAGGGCACCAACCCGGCGGCCACCGGCGCGTGCTGGGGCTGCGGTGACGTCAACCGCGACTGGCGGCTGGCGGCGGAGCGGGCGGGGAACGCGATCCTCGCGGTCCAGCCCAACTGGCTGATCTTCGTCGAGGGAGTGAGCTGCCCGAGCGGCGGCCTGTCCAACATCTGGGACAACGACCCCAGCAACGACGAGGACTGCGGCTGGTGGGGCGGCAACCTCAGCAAGGCCAAGGACTACCCGGTCCGGCTGGACGTGCCCAACCGCCTGGTCTACTCGCCCCACGAGTACGCCACCTCGGTCTACCACCAGGCGTGGTTCGACGACCCGGCCTACCCGGCGAACATGCCCGCCATCTGGGACCGGTACTGGGGATACCTGTACAAGCAGAACATCGCCCCGATCATGGTGGGTGAGTTCGGCACCACCCTGGCCGCCAACGTCGACAAGATCTGGCTTCAGGAGCTGATGAAGTACCTGGGGACGGGCGTCAACGGCATGTCGTTCACGTACTGGTCGTGGAACCCGAACTCCGGCGACACGGGCGGCATCCTCAAGGACGACTGGACCACAGTGGACCAGGCCAAGCAGAGCATCCTGCAGCCGTATCTGATCCCGCCGGTGGGCGGCACGTCCTCCCCGTCCCCGTCGGCGTCGCCTTCGGCATCGCCGTCCGCCTCGCCTTCGGCATCACCCTCCGCGTCCCCGTCCGCCTCGCCTTCGGCATCACCCTCCGCGTCCCCGTCCGCCTCGCCTTCCGCGTCCCCGTACGCGGGCAAGGCGTGTACGGCGACCTACACGGTGACCAACTCGTGGGCGGGCGGCTTCCAGGGCGAGGTCGCCGTCAAGAACACCGGCACGACGGCGACGTCGGGCTGGACCGTGACGTGGACCTTCCCCAACGGACAGACGATCAGCCAGCTCTGGAACGGCACACTGTCCGCCAGCGGATCCGCGGTCACGGTGACCAACCTGAGCTGGAACGGCGGCCTGGCGGTGAACGCCTCGACGACGTTCGGCTTCCAGGCGTCCTGGTCCGGGACCAACGGAACCCCGGCCTCGGTCACCTGCGCCGCCGCCTGAGCCGTACCCGGTCCGGCTGGTAGCACCGCCTGACCCGAGCCGCCGCCCGATCCGCACCGGGCGGCGGCTCCGTCAGGACAGCGGCCCAGAAGACCGGATCGGAAGACCGGTTCGGGGACAGCGGCTCAGGACGGAGGCTCAGGACAACGCCCAGAAAACCGGCTCAGGACAGCGGCTCAGGACAGCGGCTCAGGACAGCGCGGTGGAGATCCGGGTCAGGATCTCTTCCAGGATCGGCTCCGAGGTACCGAAGTTGATCCGCGCGTAACCCTCGCCGCCCGGCCCGAACAACGGGCCGGGATTGAGCCTGACCCGCGCCTCCCGCTCCAGATAGGCGGCGGGGTCCTCATCCAGGAAGCCGAGGTCGAGCCACCCCAGGTAGGTGGCCTGGGGGATCCGGTAGCCCACTCGGGACGGCAGCCGCTCGGCGATGAGCCGGCGGTTGCGGTCCAGGATGGCGAGGACCTCGGCCAGCCAGGCGTCGCCGTGCCGCCAGGCGGCCACGGTCGCCTCCACGCCGAGCAGGTTGGGCGCGCCGTAGATGTGTGCGGGCTGCCGGTTCACCGCGTCGCGTACGGCCGGTGCGCCGAGATGCGCGACGGAGCAGCGGATGCCGCCCATGTTGAACGCCTTCGTCGCGGAGGTGAGCGTGACCGTGCGGGCGGGCAACAGCGTGCCGAACGGGATGTGTGACTGCGGCCCGTACGTCAGGTCGGCGTGGATCTCGTCGGAGAGGACCAGGGTGTCGTGCCGTTCGGCGTACTCGGCGAGCGCGCCCAACTCCTCGGAGGTGAACACCCGGCCGGTGGGGTTGTGCGGGTTGACCAGCAGCAGCACGGCGGCCGGCTCGTCCGGCACCTCGAACCGCCAGCCGTCGCCGTCCGGCAGCATCGGGATGGACAGCAGCCGCCGTCCCATCTCGGCGATGGTGCCCAGGAACGGGTGGTAGGCCGGAGTGTGCAGGGCGACGGTGTCACCCGGCCGGGTCGTCAGGTGCAGCAACACCTGGAGGGCCTGGTTGACGTCGCTGTAGGACCGGACGTGGCCGGGATCGGGGCGGAAGCCGTACCGGGTCTCCATACGCTCGGCGAACGCCTCGGCGAGGGGACCGACGGAGGGCTCGTCCAGCCACGAGGGATAGCCGAGGTCGGTCTCGGCGCGGCGCGCCACCGCCTCGCGCACCGCCTGCGGCACGGGGAAGTCCATGTCGGCGACCCAGGAGGGGATCACGCCGGGCGAGGTCTGCGACCACTTGAGCCCGTCGCGGAGGGAGGCGGCCTCCAGGCTGAGCTGGTCAAGGTTGCGCGTCACAGAGCAAGCCTATTTGCGGCAATCACCCTGATTGCTCCGTGACCGCTCCGCGGTGACAGAGGTCACCGCGGAGCGACGCAGGATGCGCGGTCCGGATGGTCGGCCCGCTCGGCGGGCCGGGGACCTAGAGCTTGCGCAGGACCGCGGTGACCTTGCCCAGGACGGTCGCCTCGTCGCCAGGGATCGGCTCGTAGTTGGCGTTGTGCGGCACCAGCCACACATGCCCGTCCTTGCGCTTGAAGGTCTTCACCGTGGCCTCGCCGTCGATCATGGCGGCCACGACGTCGCCGTTGTCGGCGACCGGCTGCTGGCGCACCACGACCCAGTCGCCGTCGGCGATGGCGGCGTCGATCATCGAGTCACCGCTGACCTGGAGGAGGAACAGCGTTCCCTCACCGACCAGCTGCTTCGGCAACGCGAAGACGTCCTCGATGCTCTGCTCGGCCAGGATCGGGCCTCCGGCGGCGATGCGGCCGACCAGCGGCACGTACGCGGCGGTCGGGCGGCTGAAGCCGGGCTCCACCTCCGCGGCGTCCGGGTCGACCCACAGCACCGGCTCGCCGGGCAAGCGGACCTCGAGCGCCCGGGGGCGGTGCGGGTCGCGGCGCAGGTACCCCTTACGCTGCAACGCCGTGAGCTGATGCGACACGCTGGAGGTGCTGGTCAGCTGGACCGCCTCACCGATCTCGCGCATCGAGGGCGGATATCCGCGCTGCTGCACGGAGTCGCGGATGACCTCGAGGATCTTGCGCTGCCTGGGGGTGAGACCAAGGGAGTCACGCCTGCGCACCGCAAGGTCGCTGACACTCTCTTCCTGCCCGCTCACCAAACCACCTCCCAATCCGTGTTCTTCATGTCGCACAGAGCGACGGTACCTCGATCAAAGATCATCATCAAACAATTGTTCGATTCGATGTGAATACCGCCACCTGTGTGGATGTAGCAACATCGTACGGGAGTTCGATCGACATCGTGTTCGATATTGCCGAGATTTCGCCGATCTTCTTGTAATGTGCCCGCGCGATGCCATCGGGGCCTGCGACACGCCCGGGGTTCAGGTGATTCCCCAGGTTGAACAGCGACTTCGCCCGAGCCTTCGCGGCCGACTTGCGTTCAAGGTCGGGCACTTCTACGGTTGGACCACAACATCTAGTAGTTACAGCGATGTACTTCACCACAGCTTGTGTTTCCGTGACCGCTTCACGACGATTTCGTGAGGTGGGCGCAAGCGTTTCCAGGGAGGCGATGACGTGCACTGCCCGTTTTGTCGTCACCCGGACACGCGGGTCGTCGACAGCCGCTCTACCGAGGACGGGGCCGCGATTCGCCGCCGGCGAACCTGCTCGGAATGCGGGCGCAGGTTCACCACCCAGGAAACCGTTCTGCTCATGGTCAGCAAGCGCAGCGGAGTGACCGAGCCGTTCTCGCGTGACAAGGTCGTCGCCGGTGTGCGGCGGGCCTGCCAGGGACGCCCGGTCGGCGAGGATTCGCTCGCCCAGCTCGGGCAGCTCGTGGAGGAGAGCATCAGGGCCACCGGATGCGCCGAGATCGCCTCGCACGAGGTGGGCCTGGCCATCCTGGGGCCGCTGCGCGAGCTGGACGAGGTCGCCTACCTGCGCTTCGCCTCCGTCTATCGGGGGTTCGAGACGCTGGCCGACTTCGAGGCCGAGATCGAGCAGCTCAGAGCCACGCGCACCGCCGTCCAGCAGTAGCGGCGGGAGTTGGCGGGACGGCCGACGCGGACGCCCGTCACGCACGGTGGTTAAACAGACACGTGATCGGATGCGAGGGGCTCCACCGGGCCCCGGGAGGGGGAATTCATGACAGAGATCGTGAACGGCACCGAGACGGGCACCGGGGGACGGGGTGGCAAGCGGCCGGCGCGTAAGGGGCTCAAGATGAAGCGCGTCTTCACCACCCCGGGGGTCCACCCGTACGACGCGGTGACCTGGGAGCGCCGCGACGTCGTCATGACGAACTGGCGCGACGGCTCGATCAACTTCGAGCAGCGCGGAGTGGAGTTCCCCGAGTTCTGGTCGGTCAACGCCGCCAACATCGTCACCAGCAAGTACTTCCGCGGCGCCGTCGGCACGCCCCAGCGCGAGTCGAGCCTGCGGCAGCTCGTCGACCGGGTCGTGGACGTCTACACCAGGACCGGGATCGAGAACGGCTACTTCGCCGGCGACGAGGACGCCGAGATCTTCGACCACGAACTCAAGCACGCCCTGATCAACCAGGTCTTCAGCTTCAACTCGCCGGTGTGGTTCAACGTGGGGACGGCCTCGCCGCAGCAGGTGAGCGCGTGCTTCATCCTGGCCGTGGACGACCAGATGGAGTCCATCCTTGAGTGGTACAAGGAAGAGGGCGTCATCTTCAAGGGTGGTTCCGGTTCGGGGATCAACCTCTCCCGCATCCGCTCCAGCAAGGAACTGCTCTCCAGCGGCGGCACGGCCAGCGGCCCGGTGTCGTTCATGCGCGGCGCCGACGCCTCCGCGGGCACGATCAAGTCCGGCGGCGCGACCCGCCGGGCGGCCAAGATGGTCGTCCTGGACGTCGATCACCCCGACATCGAGGAGTTCATCGACACCAAGGCGCGCGAGGAGGACAAGATCCGCGCGCTCCGCGACGCCGGGTTCGACATGGACCTCGGCGGCAAGGACATCGTGTCCGTCCAGTACCAGAACGCCAACAACTCCGTCCGGGTCTCCGACGAGTTCATGCGCGCCGTCGAGAGCAACGGCGACTTCGGCCTGCGCGCCCGGCTGACCGGCGAGATCATCGAGAAGGTCGACGCGAAGTCGCTGTTCCGCAGGATGGCCAAGGCCGCCTGGGAGTGCGCCGACCCCGGCGTGCAGTACGACGACACGATCAACGACTGGCACACCTGCCCGGAGACCGGGCGGATCACCGCGAGCAACCCCTGCTCGGAGTACCTCCACCTGGACAACTCCTCCTGCAACCTCGCGTCGATCAACCTGCTGAAGTTCCTGCGCGACGACGACACGTTCGACGTGGAGAACTTCGTCAAGCTGACCGAGCTGATCATCACCGCGATGGACATCTCGATCACCTTCGCCGACTTCCCGACCGAGAAGATCGGCGAGACCACCCGGGCCTATCGCCAGCTCGGCATCGGCTACGCCAACCTCGGCGCCCTGCTGATGGCCACCGGCCACGCCTACGACTCCGAGGGCGGCCGCGCGATCGCCGGCGCCATCACCTCGCTGATGACCGGCGCCTCCTACCGCCGCTCGGCGGAGCTCGCCGCGATCGTCGGGCCGTACGACGGGTACGCGCGCAACGCCGAGGCGCACAAGCGCGTCATGCGCAAGCACGCGCACGCCAACGACGACATGCGCACGGTCGACGACATGGACCGGGTCATCCACGCCGAGGCCACCCGGCAGTGGCAGGAGTGCCTCCGGCTGGGTGAGAAGAACGGCTACCGCAACGCCCAGGCGTCGTTGCTCGCGCCCACCGGCACCATCGGCCTGATGATGGACTGCGACACCACCGGCATCGAGCCCGACCTCGCGCTGGTCAAGTTCAAGAAGCTGGTCGGCGGCGGTTCCATGCAGATCGTCAACCAGACGATCCCGAGGGCGCTGCGGCAGCTCGGCTACCAGGAGGAGCAGGTCGAGGCGATCGTCGATTACATCGCCGAGCACGGCCACGTGGTCGACGCCCCCGTCCTGCGGCCCGAGCACTACGAGGTGTTCGACTGCGCCATGGGCGAGCGGGCCATCGCACCGATGGGCCACGTCCGCATGATGGCGGCGACCCAGCCGTTCCTGTCCGGCGCGATCTCCAAGACCGTCAACCTGCCCGAGTCGGCCACCGTGGACGACATCGAGCAGGTCTACCTGGAGGGCTGGAAGCTCGGGCTGAAGGCCCTGGCCGTCTACCGCGACAACTGCAAGGTCGGCCAGCCGCTCTCGGCCGCCAAGAAGACCACCGAGAAGACCACCGAGGAGATCACCGAGGCGGCCGCCGAGCAGGCGCCCCAGGTCCAGGTCATCGAGGTGCCGCGGCCGACCCGCCGCCGGATGCCCAACCAGCGGCCGAGCCTGACCACCCGCTTCACCGTGGGTGGGGCGAAGGGCTACATGACCGCGTCGTCCTACCCCGACGACGGTCTCGGCGAGGTCTTCCTCAAGATGTCCAAGCAGGGTTCGACCCTCGCGGGCGTCATGGACGCCTTCTCCGTCGCCATCTCGATCGGCCTGCAGTACGGCGTGCCGCTGGACACCTACGTCCAGAAGTTCGTCAACATGCGCTTCGAGCCGGCCGGCATGACCGACGACCCGGACGTCCGGATGGCCCAGTCGGTGATGGACTATATCTTCCGGCGGCTGGCGCTCGACTACCTGCCGTTCGAGGACCGCGCGGCCCTCGGCATCTTCTCGGCCGCCGAGCGCGCCGCGCAGGCGCGCGGTGAGGACCCGGCGGCGCTCCAGGACGTCGTGGACACGGCGGCGCTCGCCCAGTCCGCGCCGATCGAGGAGAAGCGCGCGGAGGTGGCACTGCCCACGCCCAGGCGTTCCTCGGTGGACTCCCTGGAGAGCCACCAGGGCCGTACGGCCGACGCGCCGCTGTGCATGACGTGCGGCACGAAGATGCGCCCGGCGGGTAGCTGCTACGTCTGCGAGGGCTGCGGCAGCACCAGCGGCTGCAGCTGATATCGGGCGGTTGCGGCGCTGACGCAACACTCGACCTGACCGGCGACGGGCATCGTTGCAGGTGACGAGGGGGATCCGGAGATGTTCCGGGTCCCCCTCGACTTGTTTCCGCACGTCGGTGGCAGGACGACGATGTCACCTCAACGGTGTTGCGTTGGATGAGAAGGAGGTTCTTGTGGCTCAAGCAGCCGGCCTGCCCGGTGCGGCCATCTCAGATGGCATGTCCGGCCGACCCCGAAGGCCAACGAATCCTGCCTCCTGCCAGCCCGCCTGAGCTGAGCATCGACCCGCACCAGCAAACGCCGAAACCCCACCCTCAACGCGGTCGACGGGTGTCGTCAAGGATCGATCGCGGGTGCCGGTGAAATATCGGCACCCGCGTCGTGATCGGCCACGAGGGTTCAAGCGGAGAAGCGGATGATCTTTTGTGGGGACACGCGGACGATCAGCCGGACCTCGTCGGGCTCGGCCGGCGGCGGATCCTCACCGAGGTACTTGTGGGAGAGCTCGCGCGGTAGTTCATGGGCTTCGTCCATGATCAGTTCGGCGGTGCCGCGGATCTCTACGGATTCGTACGGATTCTCGCCGTCGAAGATCGAGATACTGATCCGAGGGTCCTTGGTGAGGTTTCGTGCCTTCTTCCGGCCCGTGGTGGTGGAGAACAGGACCGTATCGCCGTCTCGCTTGACCCATACCACCGAAGACTGAGGTGCGCCGTCGGGCATCACTGTCGCGATCGTGGCGAAGTTCTTGCCGTCCAGGATTTTGCGGACGGTCTCGTCGAAGCTCGTTTGCGTCATCTGAATCTTCCTTCTTCGTCGTAGGGCGTCAGGGCTGGGACGGTTGAGCACGTCGGGGAAGCCGCAGCGGAAGGCCGCCGAACGCGATCACGTAGACGATCCGGGTCGCGTCGGTCGGGGAGGAATCCAGGTCCTGCCGGATGGCGGGCAGGGCCACGGTCACGATGTCGTCGTCGAGGATGACCGTCAGCACCCGGAGTGGAGGACGGCGAGAGCGAGCCGACGGGGTGGGTGAGATCCCGGATGGGATTCGGAGGTTCTCCTGTGTGGGTCGAACACACGAGGGACTGTAGCAGATAGTCTTGTTATGGATGATCTCTTATGGATCTATGCTTCCTCCGTGGGCTGGTCGACGGGCCCGGCTTACCGTGCCGCAGTACGCCGCGATGTATGCGCTCTCGCTCGCCCCCGAGGGCGGCCGGGGCTGAGGGATGAGCGCTGAGGGCGGGGTTAGGCTGCCGCCATGCTCCTCGATCGCATCCTGGCCGCGCTGACCCACCCGGTCGTCCTGTCGCCGATGGCGGGCGGAGCGGGCACGGCGGAGTTGTGCGTGGCCGTGTCCGAGGCCGGTGGCCTGGGGTTCCTGGCCGGCGGATACAAGAGCGGCGACGCCATGATGGACCAGGTCGAGCAGGTCAGGGCGGCCACGGACCGGCCGTTCGGGGTGAACCTCTTCGTGCCGGGGGAGCCGGCCGATCCCGACGTGGTTGAGGCCTACCGCGCGGAGCTCGCTCCGGAGGCCGAGCGGTACGGCGTCGAGCTGCCCGAGGTCCCGCTCGACGATGACGACGACTGGGACGCCAAGCTCCACCTGCTCCTGCGGCGGCCGGTCCCGTTGGTGAGCTTCACGTTCGGGTGCCCCGGCATGCCCCTCGTCGACCGCCTGCACGAGGTGGGGACCGCCGTCATCGTGACCGTCACCGATCCCGGTGAGGCGGTGGCCGCCGTGGCCGCGGGCGCTGACGCGCTGTGCGTCCAGGGACCGGAGGCGGGCGCGCACCGGGGCTCCTTCGTGCCGCGCAAGCCGTACGGCGAGGGCGAACCCGGGCTGATCGACCTGCTGAGCGCGGTCGGGAAGGCCGCCCCCGTGCCGTTGATCGCGGCGGGCGGAATCGGGGACGGCGCCGCCGCTGTGGCGGCGCGCGGCGCGGGCGCGTCGGCCGTGCAGCTCGGGACGGCCTTCCTCCTGACTCCGGAGAGCGGGACGAACCCCGTGCACCGGGCCGCGCTACGGGATTCGCGTTACACGTCCACCACGGTGACCACCGCGTTCTCCGGGCGGCCCGCTCGCGGCCTGACCAACAGGTTCATCCTCGACCACGCGCACGCCCCCGTCGGCTATCCGGCCGTTCACCACCTGACGACGCCGATCCGCCGCGCCGCCGTGGCCCAGGGCGACCCCGGCGGGGTCAACCTCTGGGCGGGTACGGCCTGGCGGCAGGCGGCCGAGCGGCCCGCGGCGGAAGTGGTACGCGAGATCGGCGAGGCGTTCGCCTGACCCCCTCGCCCCGTTCGATCCGGCTCGATCCGGCTCGATCCCACCGGGGCTTCGTGCCGGGGAGGGTGAGAGGGCGGGGAGGTCGCTCAGGAGGGGGCGAACCGGATCAGCGCCGCCGCCAGGGCCGCGACCACCGCGTAGCCGATGATCGTGATGTCGGTGCCCGCGGCGAGACCGTGTCCGCCGACGACGGCCGCCATCAGTGCGGCGCCCACGGAGGAGCCCACGTACCGCGCGGTGTTGTTGGCGCCGGATCCCATGCTGACCCAGTGCGAGGGCACGCTCTCGATCGCGAGGTGGGTGAGCGACGCGTTGATGAGCCCGCTGCCGATCCCGGCGACCAGGAGTCCGGCGATCACCGGAGCCGCTGACCAGTGGGCCACCGTACCGAGCAGGGGGAGACTTCCCGCCGCGGCGAGCAGCAGGCCGAGCGCGAGCCGGGCACGGGTGGCCAGCCGGACGCGCGGGGTCAGGAGCGCGCTGACGAACGACGCCCCCGACCAGACGGCGAGGAGGGCGGCGGTGCCCACGGGCGTCATGCCCAGGGACAGCTGGAGCACGCTCGGCAGATAGCTCATCAACCCGATGATCGCGACGCCGGTCACCAGCGCGCCACCCGTGGCGGCGACGAACGGCGGGTGCCGGAACAGGTCCATGTCGATCAGCGGCTCCCGCCGGCGGGTCTCCACCAGGGCGAACGCGATCAGAAGCAGCGCCGCCGCGGCGAAGGCGGCGAGCACGACCGGCCGGGTCCAGCCGAGGCGCCCCTCCGTCACACCGGTCACCAGGGCCGCGAGGCCGAGGGTGAGCGTGACGGTGCCGGGGACGTCGAGGCGCCGCCGCTTCGCCGCCCGTGACTCGGGCAGCGTCCGCACCGCCAGCACGGCCAGCGCGGCGGCGGCTCCGCCCATCACCCAGTAGACGCTTCGCCAGCTCGACAACGCGGCGAGCCCGCCCGAGACCAGTGGGCCGACGGCGATGCCCAGTCCGAGCATCGCGCCGTAACGGCCGGTGGCCCGCAACCGCTCGGGGCCGGCGGGGTAGGCGTGCCCGACGATGCCCAGGCTGGCGGCGAGCACGGCCGCGCTGGCGACGCCCTGCGCGAAGCGGCCGAACACGAACACCGGCACGCCGTCCGAGAGGGCGACGATCGCGCTCGACACCGCGAGTGAGGCCATCCCGAGCGCGTAGACGCGCCTGCGGCCGTGGTCGTCGGCGAATCCCCCGGCGAGGAGCAGCGACACCGCGAGCCCCAGGGTGACGGAGTTCAGCATCCAGACCGGGCCCGTGGGGCCCGCGTCGAGCGCGCGGGCCGTCTCGGGCAGCGTGACCATCGGCACGGTGTAGTTCACCAACGCCAGCAGCGGGGCAGCGCACGCGACCGCGAGGGTCGCCGGCCGTACCCGGCCGGGAGCCGGGGTCTCGGCAAGCACGGAACCTCCAAGGTTCAGTCATTGAACTCACGCGACGATAACACGTGATGGTTCAGTGAATGAACTATGGTGGGGGGAAGGGAGGACCGCTGATGGCGCTCGGCAAGAACTACGAGGGGCAGGACTGCTCCTTCGCCCGGTCACTGGAACTGCTCGGAGAGCGGTGGACGCTCCTCGTCGTGCGCGACGCGCTGTACGGCGTGCGCCGGTTCGGCGACTTCCTGGCCCACCTCGACATCCCGAGGGCGGTCCTCTCCCAGCGCCTGTCCACGCTGGTCGACGCGGGCGTCATGGAACGGCGCCGCTACCAGGATTCCCCGCCGCGTGAGGAGTACGTCCTGACCGGCAAGGGCAGGGAGCTCTGGCCCCCCGTGCTCGCCCTCGCCCAATGGGGCGAGCGGCACATGAGCGAGGCGGGGCCGCGCCGCGTGTTCCGGCACGTCACCTGCGGCGGCGGGATCGGCGCCGGAGCGATGTGCCCGTCCTGCGGCGTCCAGGTCCCCGTCGAGGAGGTCGAGATCCGGCCAGGTCCCGGCGCCGACCTCACCCGCGAGGACCCCGTGAGCGTCACACTCCGGCGGCCGCACCGGATGCTGGAGCCGCTGCCCTGAGCCCGTCGCCCGGCCGTCACCGTCGCTGACAGGCGGGGCACCAGAACAGGCCGCGAGACTCGAGGTCGGCGGTGCGGACCTCGCCACCGCAGACGTGGCAGTGCTGGCCGGCCCGGCGGTACACGTAGACCTCGCCACCGTGGTCGTCCACCCGGGGTGGCCGTCCCATGGCCTCGGGCATGTGCGCGGGGCGCACGGTGTCGATTCGGCCAGAGGCGGCGCCGTCGCGCATGAGCACGCCGAGATCGGCCCAGATCGCGTCCCACTCCGCGCGGCTCAGGTCGCGTCCCGCGCGGTAGGGGTCGACGCAGTGGCGGAACAGGACCTCGGCCCGGTAGATGTTGCCGACCCCGGCGATCACCTTCTGGTCCATGAGCAGCGCCGCGATCGGCCCGCGTGACCGGCTGATCCGCGACCAGGCGCGTTCGGGGTCGTCGTGCGGACGCAGCGGGTCCGGGCCGAGGCGGTCGTGCACCGCCTGCTTCTCCCCGGCGGTGATCAGCTCGCACGCCGTGGGCCCGCGCAGGTCCGCGTAGCTCTCCCCACCCTCCAGGCGGAGCCGTACGGCGCCGACGGGTGCGGGGGCGGGGAACGGGCCGAAGGCCACCTTTCCGTAGAGGCCGAGGTGGACGCGCACCCAGCCGTTGCCGTCGAACCCGTCGAACCCGAGGAAGAGGTGTTTTCCGTGGGCGTCCGTCACGGCCAGGCGCTGTCCGTCGATCAGCGCGGCACTGTCGGAGAACTTGCCCTGGGGACTGCTCGCCGTGATCGGGTTCCCCACGAAACGCCGGCCGTACTCGGCCGCGAGCCGGTGAATGATGTGACCTTCGGGCATCGGCGGGCAGCGCTCCGGGATTCGGGGAGGGGGAAGCCCACCTTATCCGCGTCCCCGCCCGGCCGGTCAGTCCGTCTCGAACGCGAGCCGGTCGGTCAGCCAGCGGTGGAACTTGATCGCGGACCTGACCCAGTGGGCGACAACCGTGGTGAGGTGCTCGCGGGTGACCCCGGCGCCGATGTAGAGCTGGGAGTCGCCCACCACGCGCATCACGCCGCTGTCCTGGGTGAAGGTGTAGACCTTCGGCCACATGGTGTCGGCGTTCCACTCGTTCAGCGCGGTGACCAGCACCGGCTTGTCGTCGACCGAGTAGTACCTCTCGTAGAAGGTGCGGATCGTGAACAGGTCTCCCTCGGAACCGAACAGGAAGAAGACCGTGAGCTCCGCCGTGGAGATGGCGATGTCACCCTCGGAGTCGAGAGTGTGCTCGAGGTCCAACTCGTCCAGGATCTCTCTGATCAACTCCTGATCAGGCTGGACGACCGCTGGGGAAGGGGTCACGGACCCCATCCTGCACCATGTAACCGTCAATAAGCTGGCGGATATGGTGGACGAATTCGAGAAACATCGCTCACGGATGTTCGCTCTGGCCTACCGGTTGCTGGGGTCCGCGGTCGAGGCCGAGGACGCCGTTCAGGACACCTATCTGCGCTGGAGTGCGGCCCACCACGACGAGATCCAGTCGCCCGGCGCCTGGCTGGCCAAGGTGCTGACGAACCTCTGCCTCAACCGGCTGACCTCGGCCAGGGCGCGGCGCGAGCAGTACATCGGCCCGTGGCTGCCCGAGCCCGTTCTCACGGACGCACCGTTCGAGACCGCCGAGCGGCGTGACTCGATCTCGATGGCGTTCCTGGTCCTCCTCGAACGGCTCACGCCCGCCGAGCGCGCCGTCTTCGTGCTGCGCGAGGCGTTCTCGTACGGCTATCGCGAGATCGCCGACGTGCTCGAACTGTCGGAGGTGAACGCCAGGCAGCTCCACCGGCGGGCGCGGCAGCGTATCGGGGACCGGCGACGCTTCGACGCCACGGCCGACGCCCGCCGACGCGTGGTGGAGCGGTTTCTCGACGCGGCGCGGGACGGCGATCTCGCCGGGCTCGAACGGCTGCTCGCGGCCGATGTCGTGGCCTGGTCCGACGGTGGAGGCAAGGCCGCGGCCGCGCGCCGCGCGGTGTCCGGGGCGGCCCACGTGGCCCGGTTCGTCGCGGGTCTGGCCGCCAAATTCGGCGGCCCCTCCCTCGGCCTGGCGCACGCCGAGATCAACGGGGAGGCCGGTGTGGTCGCGTCCCTCGACGGGGCGGTCACAGTGGTGTTCGTGCTGGAGACCGATGGAGAACGGATCTTCGGCCTGCGCGCCGTGCTCAACCCGGACAAGCTCGCTTTCCTCGTGGAGCAGCTCGCGGGCAGGAAGGCCGCGCGTTGATGCGCGAGTCTTTCTCGGGTCTGTCCGCCGGCTCGTCGGGCCGGTCGGAGATTCACTCCTGAGACTGTCACGATTCGGGGTGGTCGCCGGTTCCTGTAGGCATGAGCGAATCGATACTTGTCACCGGCGGCACCGGTACCCTGGGCCGCCACGTGGTCGACCGGCTCCATGGGAGCGACATCCGGGTGCTCACCCGCTCACCGCGGGCGAGCGCGCCGTACACCGCCGTGGCCGGGGACCTCGCCACCGGCGTCGGCCTCGATGAGGCGGTCGCGGGAGCGGGCACGATCGTCCACCTCGCGAGCGACCCTCGCCGGCCGCGTACGGACGTCGACGGCACCCGCCGCCTGATCGACGCCGCCAGGCGGGCGGGCACGCGACACCTGGTGTTCATCTCGATCGTCGGCGTCGACCGCCATCCGTACGCGTACTACCAGGCGAAATACGTGGTCGAACGCATGATCGAGGACTCCGGGCTGCCGTACACGATCTTGCGGACCACCCAGTTCCACGACCTGGTGCTCTTCATGGCGCAGACCCTGGCGCGGCTGCCCGTGACGCCGATCCCCTCCGGGTGGAGTTTCCAGCCGGTCGAGGCGGGCGAGGTGGCCGACCGGATGGCCGCCCTGGCGCTGAGTGAGCCGGCCGGGCGGGTGCCCGACATGGGCGGACCCGAGATCCTCCCGGCCCGGGAGTTCGTCGGGGAGTACCTGGCCGCCGCCGGTCGGCGTCGTCCCCTCGCGCCGGTACGGGTCCCGGGGAAGGTTTCGCAGGCATTCCGCAGGGGGGTCCACCTCGCCCCCGGCCACGCGGACGGGCGTCGCGTGTACCGCGATTTCCTGGCGGAGCGCGTCAGGCGGGGACGGCCCGCCGCGGGTTACGGGAGGTCGTGGGCATGACCGGACCCGCTTTCGCCCGCCGTACGGCCATGCCGCGGCTGGGGCTCGGATACCTCGCCGTCACCGAGATCGTCGTCGGGCTCTGGCAGTTGCTCCTGCCCCGGTCGTTCTACGACGACTTCCCGCTCCCCGGGCATCCGTGGGTCGCGATGCTGCCCTCGTACAACGAGCACCTGCTGCGCGACCTCGGCGGCCTCAACACCGGGATGGGGGTCATGCTCATGATCGCGGCCGTCACGCTGGATCGCCTGCTCACGCGAACGGTCCTGCTCGGGTATCTGCTGTACTCGGCGACCCATCTGGCCTTCCATCTGGGACACCTCTCCCACTTCACCGTGTTCGACGTGGTCGGTCAGGTGGTCACCCTGACGCTGGGCGCGGTGCTTCCGATCCTCCTGCTGTACGCGTCGGGCCGAGGGCGACCTCAGCCGCCGTCGCGTAGACCTCGTCCCGCGGGTGCCGCCGCCGGCCCGGGTGCCGCGTCGGACGCGGCCGGAGAGGCGCGTTGAGATCGAGGACGGCTTCGGTCAGGTGCCGGAGTCCGGGGTCCTGTTCGGGCCGGCCGACGTCACGCGGGCGAAGTCGGTCATGAACCGGGCCAGCAGGTGGGCCAGGGCGCTTCGATCGTCGCCGGTCCAGCCGGAGACCGCCCGTTCGATCATGCCGCGCCGGAAGCCGTGCGCCTGGTCCGACATCTCGATCCCACCCGGCGTACGGACCAGGAGCGCGCGGCGGCCGTCGGCCTGATCCGCCTCGCGCCGGATCAGCCCGGCCTCGACCGCCGCGGCCACCAGTCTGCTGGCCCGGGGCTGGTCGACGCCGAGCGCCATGGCGACGGCCGAGACGGTGGCGGGCTCTCCTGCGTGCTCGGCGGCCTCCACCACGTCGAGTACGTCGAACACCGCGCCTTGTGCGGTCGCGCCGGACATGCCCGCGAGCGTCCGGCGTCGCTGGGAGCGCCTGATGGCGACCATCGCCTGCTCGATGACGGCGATCTCGTCCATTGCGGCCCTCTCTTTCGATATTGCATACTGATTGACATATAGATGTCATTTTACATGCATAGGAGGGATCTCATGGAGAAGCCGGTTGGGTACTGGATCAAACACCTGGACCGTCTCATCGAGGCTGACTTCGCCCGTGTGCTCGCCGGGGAGGAGATGCGGCGACGCCACTGGCAGGCGCTCAACGTGCTCCGGGAAGGCCCCGCCGACGAAGGGAGGCTGGCCGAGGAACTGCGTCCCTTCTGGGGAGAAGGGGAGATCTCGGTGGGCGAGCTGCTCGCGGATCTCCGGCGCCGGCGGTGGATCACTCCGGGCGAGCCGCACGCGCTGACCGAGGAAGGGGCGGCCGCCCACGAGCGGGTCGCCGGGGCCGTCCACGCGTCGCGGTCGCGGATCATGGACGGCCTCACCGTCGAGCAGTACCAGGTCACGGTCCACACTCTCCGCACGATGGCGGCGAACCTGGAGACGGCCGGGCGGTAGGAGGTTCAGCCGATACGGGTTCCCGCGCGGCGCCGTACGTGATCGGGGACGTCGTGGCCGGCCGACGGGTCGGTCACCGGGGCCTGCCAGGTGGTGGCGAGAGGCAGCACGCCCGCCCACACGTCATGCGGATCGTCGGCGTCGTCGGGCGGGCCCTGCCGGATCTTGACCGACGCCTCCTCCAGCGAGATCGCCAGGATCGTGGTGGCCGCCAGTTCCTTGCGGTTCGGCCGGCGCGCGTACTCCCACTGCCCGGGGGCGGTGTGCTCGGTGAGGAGGCGGAGGGCCTCCAGCTTCTCCTCGCCCTCCAGGGCGCGCGGGACCCCGTAGATCACGGCGCTCCGGTAGTTGACGCCGTGTTCGAAGACCGACCTGGCCAGGACGAGGCCGTCGACGTGGGTGACCGTCACGCAGACGGTCCGCCCTTCGCCGGTCAGGCTGCGGCTGGCGACCGATCCGTGGATGTAGACGTGCTCGGAGTCGAAGCCGTAGGCCGTGGGCACCACCATGGGCACGCCGTCCACGATCACCCCGAGATGGCAGACGAACCCGGCTCCGAGGACGTCGAACAGCTCCTGCCGGTCCGTACGGCCCTGCTCGCGCAGTCTGCGGTGCCGGGTTCGGTCAGTTGTGGACAGATCACCCATGAGGTGACATCCAATCAGTACGGCGGAGCCGCTGGAAAGGTCAGGCGGCCGAGGTCGGTCCCGGCTTGGGGAACCGGATGACGTTGCGGCCCGTGTACGCCCGCAGATCGACGATCTTGGTATCGCGATTCTGCCTGCGGCGCAGCACCGACCTGATGTCCCTCACCTTGCCGAACGACATGTCGAGCGACTCGTCGAGCGACGTGACCACCCTCAGCATCTTCCGATCCCCCCGACCGTGATGATTCCGTTATTTACCAAGATGTCTACCGATCTACCCGTAAGACCGGTGTAAAGCAGTTGAGGTTTTTGAGTTTATGGTGGCCCCTGTTCCGCCTGCGGTCCGGTACCCCTCCATGCCGCCGCCGTCCGGCGAGCCGGTCAGGGGCGGCCGAGTCGCCGGTCGGGGCAGGCCGGACACGGCCGCGAGAACATGGCCGCGAGAACATGCCGCGAGAACATGGCCGCGAGAACACGGCGGCGGAGAGCGCGGCCGGCGCGGTGGTCGCCGCAGTGATGCCGAGGGCCCATCGGTATCTGGGCCGGGTCGATCGTCGGCGGACGCCAGGGAGTACGAGCAGCGTAGAGTGCGACTCCGGTCCGAGTCCGACCCAACGGAGTTCGAATTTCGCGCGTCAGAGAGAACATGACATCGGGAACGCTGATGGCCGAGGACCCGGCGCGCCTGGGGGACTACTGGATCGCCGGGCGGCTCGGCGCGGGCGGGCAGGGCGTGGTCTACGAGGCGTACGGCCCCGACGGCCGCCGGGTCGCGATCAAGGTGCTGCACGGCGACGCGGCGGAGGACGACGACCTGCGGCGCCGCTTCGGCCGCGAGGCGGAGGCGGCCCGCAGGGTGGCGTCGTTCTGCACCGCCCAGGTGATCGACGCCGTCCTCGACGGCCCCCGGCCGTACATCGTGAGTGAGTACGTCGAGGGAGTGAGCCTGCGCCAGGCGGTCGGCGAGGGCCGCCGGTTCGCCGGAGACGAGCTGCACCGCCTCGCCACCGCCGTGGCCACGGCGGTCGCGGCGATCCACGACGCCGGCGTGATCCACCGCGACCTCAAGCCGGACAACGTGCTGCTCGGCCCGGACGGGCCGCGGGTCATCGACTTCGGCGTCGCCCGCACCCTGGAGATGTCCCTCACCGCGACCGGGCTGGTCGCCGGCACCCCCACCTACATGGCGCCCGAGGTGTTCGTCGGGGAACGGGCCGGCCCGCCCGCCGACCTGTTCGCCTGGGGCGGCATCGTGCTGTTCGCCGCCACCGGCACGGATCCGTTCACGGCCGAGAGCCTCGGCGGTGTCATGCACCGGGTGCTCTCGGAGGACCCCGAGCTCGGGGTGCTGCCGCGTTCGCTCCGCCCTCTCGTGTCCGCGGCGCTGGCGAAGGACCCGAAGGCCCGCCCTGCCGCCCGCGAGCTGCTGCACGGCCTGATCTCCGGCACCCACGGCGCCGACTCGGGAGACCTGCTGGCGCTCGGCAGCGCGGAGGCCGGGCTGCTGACCGTGCCGGGACCCGGCGATCCGGGGCTCGGCATGCTCGCCGAGGACGGGTACGGCATGCTCACCGCGGCCGAGCGTGAGCTGGTCCCCGAGGTGTTCCTGCGCCTCGCCACGGTGACCGACGACGGCGAGGTCGTCGCCAGGAGGGCGCCGCGCGCCGAACTGGTCGACGGCCGCCCGGAGGACGAGGCCGCCTCTGTCGCCCGGATCATCGAGGTCTTCGCGTACGTGCTGGCCGAGCGTGACGGTGAGATCGGGCTGTCCCGCCCGGCCCTGATCCAGGCGTGGCCCCGGTTCCGCGCCTGGGTCCAGGCCGAACGCGAGGGCCTCGCCGTACTCCGCGAGATCACGGTCGCGGCGCGGCGCTGGAACCACGGCGGGGACGGCGACCTGCTCCAGGGGGACAGGCTGGACACCGTCCTGCGCTGGGCGGCCACCGGCCGCCGCCACCTGACGCTGAGCCGCCTCGAACGCGACTTCCTCGACGCCGGGTCCGCGCTGGCCCGCCGCAGGGCGGGGCGCCGCCGCGCCGTCACCGTCGCCCTCGCCGCGCTGCTGGTGCTCGCGATCGGGTTCGGCGCCGCGACGGTACGGCAGAGCGCGGTCGTGGGCGAGCAGCGGGACCTGGCCGAGTCGCGTGGCGTCGCCTCCCTGGCGGACCGGCTGCGGGAGACCGACCCGGTCAAGGCGATGCTGCTCAGCGTCGCCGCCTGGCGGCTGGGCGACACCGCGGAGGCACGCGGCAGCCTGGTCACCTCGCTCTCCCAGCGGGAGCAGGGCGTGCTGCGGCTGAAGGGCTCCGCCCACACGCTCAGCGGGGACGGGCGGACCGCCGTGTCCGTGGACGGTGACGGCGTCAGCGTCTGGGACGTGCCCTCAGGACGGCGGACGGGCGGCTGGTCCGGCCTCGGCGTCCGAGGCCGGCGCCTGCACTCGATCGCGCTGAGCGGGGACGGGCGCCTCCTCGCGGTCGCCGCCGGCACGTGGGTACGCGTCTGGGACGTGCGGACCGGCAAGGCGACGGGGAAGAGCCTGCCCCTCGACGCCGGAGAGTACGAGCCGCACTACCCGATCGAGGTCGCGTTCGGAGCGAGCCCGCGCGTGCTGGTCATCGGCTTCAGCGGCATGGTCCGGGTCTGGGACCTCGACACCGGAGCCGCGAGTCCCAAACGGCCGGGTTACCTGGCGGACGTCGACCCGGCCGGACGGATCGCGGCGATCGACGGCGTCGGCGAGCGCCCGCTGCTGTTCGACCTGCCCGGCGCCACGCGGCGCCGTACGCCCCCGGGTGTCTGCGGCACCGGGCCGCCGACGCCGACGGACGACGGGATCGGACCGCAGGCGCTCGCGTTCAGCCCGGACGGCCGTACTCTCGCGTGCGTCGCCGACGAGGGCATCACCCTCACCGATCTCGCGCAGGGAAAGACAGGGGAGCCGTTCGGGCCCGCCGCGACGGGACAGCCGGCGGTGACCTTCAGCGCGGACGGCCGCTTCCTCGCGGTCCGCGGCGAGGACGCCGTCAGGGTGTGGCGGGTGGCCGACCACGCGCCGCTGCTCGTTCACCCCACCCTCGGCGAGGCCGCGCAGGTGCGGTTCGACCGCGACGGAGGAGCGCTGCGGTACGTCCTCGACGACACGGTCCACACGGTCGACATCGCGGACCTGGCCCGGCCGGCCACGGCCGGGCCCGCGAACGAGGGGGCCGTGCTCACGCCGGACGGGAGGTTCGCCGCCGGCGACGCGAACGGCTCCGGCGCCGTCACGCTCCGCGACACGCGAACCGGGCGGGCGGCGGGCGCGGCGATCGCGGTCACCGAGTCGGTGCAGCAGGTCGCATTCAGCCACGACGCGCGGATCGTGGCGGTCGCCGACGACGCCGGCAGCCGGGCGTGGGTGACGGACCGCCGGAGCGGTCGCACGCTCGCGACCACCACGGTCCGGGACGCGGCGAACTCCTCCATCCTGGGCGTCGCCGTCAGCCCGGACGGTACGAGAGCCGCCGCGGCCATGGTGACGTCGGCGACGAGTGCGGAGATCCACGTCGCCGACCTGAGCACAGGCAAGTGGCGCATCGCGGCGAAGATCCCCGACGGGGGCGCCTCGCGGATGGTCTTCAGCCCCGACGGGCGGCTGCTGGCCGTGCTCGGGCAGGACGCCGGCCATCTCGTCGACGTCGCCGCGGGGGAGGCGCGGTCCTTCGCCGCGACCGGCCAGACGCTGACAGCGGTCGCCTTCCATCCGCGCGACCCGATCGTGGTCACCTTGGACGGTGCCGGCCGAGTGATCGCCTGGGACACCCGCAGCGGTGAACGGCACGGTCCGGTGCTCCGCACCGAGCGGAACGCGGTGGGCGCGATGGCGTTCACCGCGGACGGAGCCCTGCTCGCCACGGGCGCGGGCCGAGAGGTCAGGCTGTGGGACATCGGCTCGGGGACGGCGATCGGGGAACCGATCGGCACCCACGGGGCCGACGTGGTGTCCGTGGCCTTCGGCCCCGGCGCCACCGCCGATCCCGGAGGTTCCGCCGGTTCCGGTGAGCCGGTCCTGACCAGCCTCGACGCGGGAGGGGCGGTCAGGGCCCGGCCGGTGACCCCGGACGCCGTCGCCGCGGCCGTGTGCGCGCGGGCGGGCCGCACCCTCTCGAAGGACGAGTGGCGCGACCACCTCCCCGGCCTGCCGTACGAGGACGTGTGCGCGCGTACGTCCTGAGCCGAGGCGGCCGCGCGTCCTGAGCGGGGGCACTGAGATGGATGTCAGGATCCGGCCGCTCCTGGACCGTCGCGCCGCGACCCGTTGATCGCGCGGGCCGCCCCGGCGAGGCACCGCGGTTCCGGCATCGACGCGTGACGTCGTCCGGACGGGTCAGTCCGCCCGGACGACCGCGAAGGCGCCCGGTCCCAGCGTGCCGGTGACGGGGACGCCCGTGACCAGGTCGCGGCCGTGCACGGGGACCGGCTGCTCGGCCGACGTGTGGTTGATCGCGAAAACCAGATCCGCCCGCCGTACCAGCTCGACCCCGGGTGTGCCGGTACCGGAGAGCCCGGCGGCGGCGAGGAGCCGGGTGTAGCCGTCGTCGTCGAGCCGGGTGGAGAGGTACCAGGCCGCACCGGCGCCGTGGACGTTCCGGGTGATCGCCGGACCTCCTCCGGGGTAGACCGCCACCGCCGCGGCCCCCTCCAGGTGGACGACCTCGCTCCACACCGTGGCGGTGAACGCCGGGATCATCGGAGTGGCGAGGGCTCGGCCGAGTGCGGGGGCACGGTCGAAGGCGGGGGCACGGTCGACGGCGGGAGAAACGCCGAAGGCGGTCTCCGCGAGGGGGACGGGCTCGGCCAGGGGTTGGAACTCCTCCACCCGTACGCCCAGGAGCTCGCGGAACGCGCCGGGATGGCCGCCGAGCCGTACCCGGGTGTGCTCGTCGGCGACGCCGCAGAAGAAGGACACGACCAGCGTGCCGCCCCGCTCGACGTACGACCTGAGGTTCGCCGCGTCCGCGTCCGTGATCAGGTAGAGGCTCGGCACGAGTACGACGCGATATCCCGAAATATCGTGGGAAGGGTGGGCGAAGTCGGCGGTGATGCCCTGCCGCCACAGAACCCGGTGCGCCTGTCGCACGGCGTCGAGGTAGTCGAGCTCGGCGGACGGCAGGCCGGGGGACTGGAGCGCCCACCACGCCTCGTCGTCCCAGAGGATCGCGACATCCGCCTCGACGACCCGCTCGGTCCGCTGCCCGACCTGCCCGATGCCCACGGTGGCGGCGGG